>DASZKQ010000473.1:0-9000 GCA_035552835.1 Mycobacterium sp.
GCGCACAGCGTGGGCACGTTGGCCGGCTCACCCGTGTTGAGGCGCCCCAGGAGCCGCGTGAGCCGCTCTGAGGAACCAATCCGAAACATCTGACCGTTCGCAGCGCAGCTCATTCGGCCGGGCGCGGTCTCTGCCAGCAGGATGGGAAACGCGGGTCGACGGCCACGGGTTCGTCGGGCTCGGCGCCCGTCGCGGCGCGCCGCGCGGCACCTTCTGCAGGCAGACAGCACTCAGTCGGCGCATGTGCGCCTCGCGCGAGCTCAGCTGGACGAGGATCCGTCGGTGCCCCGGCGCTCGCGAGCTCGAGCGGCCGCCGCGCCAGTCGGCGCCAGGTGCGGGTCGATCGTGTAGCCGAAGTCGGGGTCCTCCATCGCGTATCGCGATGGCCGATGGCCATTTGCATGCATCTGCTGAGCGTGAGCGCTTAGCATGTGTATAGCAACGCGAGGGAGGCGAAGTGAGCGGACCCGAGAACCTCGACTTCTTCACCGAGAAGTCGCTCGTCGATGACCCCTACGACTACTACGACGCGATCCGTCGTTGCCCAGTATGGCGTGAGCCGGCGCACGGCGTGGTGATGGTGTCAGGGTACGACGAGGCCGTCGCCGTGCAACGCGACCCCAACCAGACCTTCTCGGTATGCAATATAGTCAGCGGACCATGGTCGGGGATTCCGACCAAAACCGACAGCGATGACATCTCGGATCTGATCGAGCGGCACCGCCAGAGGGTTACGTTCGGCGACTACTTCATAACGTTTGATCCTCCGAAGCACACCGCACACCGCTCGCTGTTGAGCCGGTTGTTTACGCCGAGGCAGCTCAAGAACAACGAGGACTTCCTGTGGCGTCTTGCCGACGAGCAACTCAACCGCTTCATCGCGGAGGGCAAGTGCGAGATCGTCGTTGATTACAATTTTCCATACACGCTCGACGCGATTACCGACCTGCTGGACGTACCCGAGGCCGACCGTGAGCGATTCCGCCGCGCTGCGTACGCCAGCAGGCTCGAAGGCGATCGCAGCGGGTTCGTTGGCGTGAAAGAGGAGTGGTTCGTCGAGTACATCGAGGATCGGCGGCGCGAGCCGCGCGACGACGTCCTCACCGAGCTTGCGCTGGCAACGTTTCCCGACGGCACGACACCCGACGCGATTGACGTTGCCCGCGTTGCCACGTTCATGTTCGCCGCCGGCCACGGCACGACGATCGACCTGCTGAGTCTCTCGATACTAATGCTGGCGGAGCGACCGGACTTGCAAGAGCAGCTGCGCGAGGACAACTCAAAGATTCCCGCCTTTATCGAGGAGATGCTGCGCATCGAAAGCCCAATCAAATCGAATTTCCGCATGGCGCGGCGCCCCACCAGGATCGGCGACATCGATGTGCAAGCCGGTACCAGCGTACTCGTGATGAACGGTGCGGCAAACCGCGATCCACGACGGTTCGAGGAGCCCGACGAATTCCGGCTCGGCCGCCCAAACATATTGCAACACATCGCATTCGGCCGTGGTATTCACACGTGTCCGGGCGCCCCGATTGCACGCGCCGAAGTGCGGGTGAGCTTGGAACGAATCCTTGACCGGATGGCCGACATTCGGCTTTCAGAGGCCGAGCACGGTCCGGCAGGCGCTCGTCGGCTCAAATGGGACCGCACCCTTCTGTTCAGGCGCCTCAAGGAATTGCACCTCGAGTTCACTCCGGTTCAGTAGCCGCTCCATTGCGAAACCGACGCCCCGCGATCGGGCTATGAGCAATCCCGTTGCCTTGCAACGAGATCACGCTCGACCCTAGACAAGCGTTCAACCTGCGACTCGAAAGCTCCGTCCTGCGGTAACCAACCCGCGCATATCAGAATGACCGCGTCGATACGACACGCTCGACACCGCGACATTGCTCATCTGGCCAACGAAGCGGCGGCCGCAACGACGGTTACGGCCGCCGCTTCACCCTTGTCCAACACCTCGTCCCCCATCAGCTTGAGCCCAGGTAAGGTCGGCGCCGGACTGCATGGCGGACAGCGGCAGCCGGCTGCAGAAGCTGTAATTCAAGCCCCAGGCGTCGTCGGTGATCAGCGGCACGTCGTGGGCGTGCGCCACGTCGGCGAGCCCGCGCACATCAGAGCTCACGCCATAGTAGGTAGGCGTGAACACCATTGCGGCGGCCGCGACGGACTGGTATCCCTAGGCGCTGACCGCTTGGTGACTTCCAGCTGAGCGTCGCTCCGACCCTTATTCAAGTGCGTCCAGCAGTGTCGCCACAGCAGCGTCCGCGAACTGCTGCGCGGTCGGCTGCGACACAACCCCGTCGACGTACGTGAAATTCCAAAATAATTGGCCGTGGACCGTACCGACCGCCGCCATAAGGTAGCCGGCGACCGATAGGCTACCCGCGCCCTGCCCGCCGGACAGGGACCATTCGCCGATCCGCGCTGGGAAGTCGAGGCGACCGACGTTCGTCAGGCAAATACTGGAGGTAACACCGAGGCGTTCCATCAGGCCAATGACGCGCGCGCTGGTGTCGAGCGAGGCGGGGGCCACGTACCGCACAGCGTTCTGCGCCACGAGATGCTGACCGAATCGGACGCGTCGGCGCATCGACCGGTTGAACTGCTGGGCGATCGACCATAGATCCCGGCCACCGCCGAAGCGCACTATCGGCGTCAACGAGGACACGTAGGCACCGGCTTCGTCGGCGGGAACGGGGGGAACCGCTGCGGCGCGGCAGTCGACCGGTGATGTGATGCCTATCCAGCCTGAATCTTTCTGCGCGACTACCGGTCCGATCGCCATCGCCATGGCCGCCGCCAGTGCGCCGTGTACGGTGACGCCTTCGGCATGGCAACGCTGGATCAGTGCATCCACCTGACTGCCTGACAGGTTACGGCACAACAGTCTGGTCCGGCGCTGGGACGCCGGGACGGGTGTCTCCGCGCGCAGCCGTCGCGGACGGGTGATCGCAGTGGCGAGCCCGTCGGCGATAACGCTGCCCGCGATCCTGGCGAAGCCCCGGGCACCGCGATAGCGGGCGGGCAACCGATCTTCGGGGGCGCCGACCGCCGGCCGTGAGATCGTCTGGGTGTCGCCAGGTGACCGGCCCAGACGGTCGGCGTGCTCGAGCAGCCTGAACATCAAGGAAATCACGGTGAAGCCGTCGACAACGATGTGCGACCCGGTCAGCACCAGATCGTGCACGTCGCCGGAGTTACCCGCCACGTGCACAATACGGACCAGCGGACCGGTGTGCCAGTCCAGCGACGTGGCCAGCTCGTAGCTGTCGACCTGCCGTTGCCATTCGGCGTCGTCACCGCTCACCGTGCGGACGTCGATCGGCCGCGCGGACGGCAGGTAGGAGGGATTGGTTCCGTCGGCGTCGGCCGTGATCGCTACCCGCAGTACCGGGTATTCGGCGGCCAGCGCGGCCGCCGCCGCTTCGAGCAGGTCATGCGAGATTTTTCCATGAAGACGCACCCGCGCAATGACGTTGAGCGGCGAGACCTGATTGGCGATCCAGTACCACCGTTCTTGCGGGCTCAACGGGCGGCGCAGCTGCGGGGTCACGACGCGGTCCACGCCATATCGAACCACATGGGACGGACAGCTTGCCGCGTCAGGACGCATGTCGGCGCCAGGCGCAGCCCGAGGTTGCGATTCGCCAAGGCGAGTCGGTTCTCCGTTTGCTCGAGTTTGGCCAGCCGCCGCAAGCCCTTCACCCGGGTGCGCTTGCGGCGCAACTCCTCGTATGTGCGCAGCACCGCAACGGGATCGGGCACCCGGGCAAGAAGTTCGGCCAGCGCGTAGCCGTCCTCGGTTGCGGAGCTGGCGCCCTGGCCCATGCTAGCCAGCATCGGGTGGGCCGCATCACTGAGCAGGGTGGCCGGGCCGCGGCCGCACTGCTCGAGAAATCGACGATCCTGCGCGTGTACGGCGACGACGGCCTCCTGGGGGGTGCGCTCGATGACAAAGGGCCGCCCACGCTTCCCGGGCGGGAGCGGCGCAGCACTTTGCCGGCGCAAGGGCAGATCTCGCATACGGCCGACTGGATTACGGATAGTCCATATAGCGTCTCCGGTCGCCGTCATTGAATACACCTCAGGGCTCACCCGCAATTCCGAACTGTCGTTGCGGTGACTGTACAACCGCCACGACGGAATTACGGGGTTAACCTCGGCGTCAACCCGAACGTCGATTCCGGTGCGGCGGATTTATCCGGAATCCGTCAGGCCGGCGAGGTGTACCGGTCGGGGGCGATTTCGACGAAGCTGGGATGTCCGTCCAACTGCTGATCCACATGAGTGGAATCTTCCCAAAGCCCGAGCAGTTGCAAGTCGTTGACGTATTTGGTGATGATCGGCGCCGAGATGTGTGGAATGTCACCGTTGGGGCCGATTTTCGCTTCTTGCACCGCAGCACGGAATCGCTCGGTCGGCGCGAGCGATCCGCGGCTCGGCTTTGCGGGCTGCAAATAAGTGGAATTGCGCGACAGCAACTCCAGCACGGCACGTGGGCGCTGTCGATCCGGCAGGTCGAGCAGCGCGGTCTCAAAGCGCTGTAACCACTCCCCAAAGTCATCGATGCGCTGGATCGGGTAACCAGCCTCAATCACCCAGTCGACGTATTCGTCAAACCCGATGCCGTCGTCGTGCGGGTTCATCACGTGATAGGTCTGAAACCCGTCGACCGCCTGGGCACCCAGCGTGGCGATCGCTTCGGCGATGAATTCGACGGGCAGCCCGTCGAAGTGCGCGCGCTGCCGGTTGCCGTCGGCGTCGAGCTGGTAGAACGAACCGGGCGCGATGCCGGTGGCCAACAGGCTGAGCACCATCTGGGTGAACCAGTCCGACACGTTGAGCTGGCCGGCATAGGTAGTGTCGGCCATGATCATGTCGCAACGAAACACCGTGACTGGCAGCCCGCACAGGTCGTTGGCCTCCCGCAGCAGCACCTCGCCGGCCCACTTGCTGTTGCCGTAGCCGCTGCTGTCATCGTTTGTGCGGCTGGGGCTGATGACCCGGATGTCGGCATCCTCGGTGAACGCCGACGGCTCGATCTGATCGCCCACGCTGGCAGTCGACACGTACGCGTAGGGCTTCAGCTTCGTGGTGAGCGCGAGGCGGATCAGCTCTGCGGTGCCTACGACGTTGGGCCCGAATAGGTCGCTGTAGGGCAGGGCACCGCCGACAAGGGCTGCGGGATCGACGATCAGGTCCACGGTCTCGGCGAGCTGCTGCCAGGTCTGCTGGTCCAGGCCCAGGTCGGCTTCGCCCTTGTCGCCGGCGATGACCTCCAAATGATCGGCGGCCAGTTCCTGGAAGTGCAGCAGCAGCTTGGGGTCGCCATTGTCGAAGGTCTTGTCCAAGCGCTGCCGCGCATCTTCGTTGGACTTGGCCCGCACCAGGCAGATCAACGTGCCGTCGACCAGGTCCATCCGCTGCAGCCATTCCAGGGCCAGGTAACGCCCCAGGAAACCGGTCGCCCCGGTCAGCAGGACCGTCCGCGCTTCGGCGCTTGGGCATAGTAGCGTCGGGGCGGCGGTCAGCGTCGCGGCGTCGATGAACTTGTCCAGCGTGAGGTCGCGAGCGTGCACCTCGGTGCTGTTGCGGCCGTGCACAGATGCGAAGCTGGGCCCGTTGGCCCGTCGGCCCAACTGCTGGCTCAAGCTTCTGACGGATGGCGCCTCGAATACCGTGCGCACGGCAAGGCTGGCATCCAGAGTGTTTTCGATCGCGGCGATCAGGCGCATCGCCAACAGCGAATCCCCACCCAAATCGAAGAATGAGTCGTCGACCCCGACCTGGTCGATCCCCAGTACCTCGGCGAATACGCCGGCCAGGATTTCCTCGACCGGGCTAGCCGGAGCGCGATAACCGGCATTCTGGTATCCGGGTGCCGGCAGGGCGCGGGTATCGAGTTTGCCGTTGACCGTCAGCGGCAGCGCCGCCAACACCACCACCGCGGCCGGGACCATATACTCCGGTAGCCGCTCGGCCAGCTGAGTGCGCAGCTCGGCCGGATCGGCGGTCCCGCTGACATAGCCCACCAGGCGTTTGTCGCCGGGGCGGTCCTCGCGAGCGATCACCGCCGCCTGCTCCACCCCATCCAGCCCGGCCAACACCGCCCGCACCTCACCGGGCTCGATGCGATACCCGCGGATCTTGACCTGCTCATCGGCGCGCCCCAGATACCGCAGCTGCCCATCAGAGCGCCAACACACCAGGTCCCCGGTGCGATACATGCGTATCCCCGGCGCTCCCGCGCCGCCGAACGGACAGGCCACAAACCGGGACGCGGTCAACCCTGTGCGGCCCACATATCCGACGGCCACGCCGCGGCCGGCGACATACAACTCGCCGACCACGCCGGCGGGCACCGGGCGTAACCACTCGTCGAGGACGAACAGCGCCGCGGTCGACGCCGGCGCACCGATTGGCACCACACCGGGCCCCGCTGTCAACCCGGCACTCATCGACGCATACACCGTGGCCTCGGTGGGGCCATAGGCGTTGATCACCAACCGCCCGGGCGCCCACTGATCCACCACCTCGATCGGGCAGACCTCACCACCCAACAGCAACGCCACCGACTCCAATCCCTGCGGGCACAGTGCGGCCACCGCCGAAGGGGTTTGGGTGAGCACATTAACCTGTTCAGCCACCAGCAAGGCGTGGAAATCATCCGGCGAGCCGACCACCTCGTCGGGTACGACCACCAGCCGGCCACCACCGAGCAGAGCAGCCCAGATCTCCCACACCGAGAAGTCGAAAGCATAGGAGTGGCATTGCGTCCACACCTGCGCCGGCGGCAGATTCGGGGGCTGTGAGTCCGCCAAATGAGTCAGGTTGTGGTGGGTGATCGCCACCCCCTTGGGGACACCGGTAGTGCCCGAGGTGTAGATGAGGTAAGCGATGTCCTCCGGGCCCGGCCCCGTTGGTGCCGCTGATGCATTGCTGGGTTGGGTGTCAGCGGGCTCGTTGACATCGATGACCACCACGTCAAACCCGTCCAGCCCTGACCGCAAGCCCGCCGTCGTGATCGCGGCGATTGGCGCGGCATCGGCGAGCATGAACTCGATCCGCTCCCGTGGATGCGCAGGGTCGATGGGCAGATAGGCCGCCCCGGTCTTGAGCACCGCCAAAATCGCCACGATCGCCTCGACCGAACGCGAAAACAGCAGCGCCACACACTCACCCGGACCCGCCCCCTGAGCGGCCAACAGGTGCGCCAAACGATTAGCGGCCTCCTCAAGCTCGCGGTAAGTGATTGAGTGCCCTTCGAAGGTCACCGCCACCGCATCCGGGGTGCGCGCCACCCGCTCCGCGAACAGCACCGGAATCGACACCGGCGTCGCGGGCTGGGTCAACACCGCCCGGTTACCGATCTCATCCAACCAGGCATGCTCACCTTCGTCGAGCAGATCCAGCGACGACAACGACCGGGTGGGGTCGGTGGTCATCGCCACCAACACCCGTTGCAACCGGTCGATGAGCGCCTCGATGCTCTCCGCATCAAACACGTCGGTTCGAAATTCCACGTGCCCGTAAATCCCACCGGGCTCACCGGCATCGGTCCAGCGTTCCTTCACGGAGAACACCAGATCCATTTTCGCGGTCTGGGTATCCGCGAGCAGCGGCGTGACCTGAAGATCACCCAAACTCAGCCCGGTAGCGGGGTCATTGACTTGCCCGGGGAAGTTGTTCCAAGCCAATACCACTTGTACCAGCGGGTGATGGGCCAGGCTTCGGGTGGGGTTGAGCCGCTCCACGAGCGCCTCGAAGGGCACGTCTTGGTGTTCGTAGGCGGCCAGGCCGCGCGCTCGCACCTGGGCGAGCAGCTCGGCGACGGTGGGATTCCCGGCCAGATCGACCCGCACCACCAGGGTATTGACGAAAAACCCCACCAGCTCATCCAGCGCGGGATCCTGGCGCCCGGCGATCGGGAACCCCACCGCCACATCGCTGCTGCCGCTGAGCTTGGCCAGCAGCACCGCCAGGGCGGCCTGCATCACCATGAAGCTGGTCGCGTTGTGCTCGCGACCCACCCGGGCAACCTGCTGCTGCAGCTGCGCCGGCCAGTCCAGTGCCACCCTCGCGCCGCGTTGATCAGCCACCGGCGGGTAGGGCCGATCGGTGGGCAACTGGAGATGCTCGGGCATCCCGGCCAGGGCTTGCTCCCAATAGGCCAGCTGCGCGGCGATGCGGCTGTGACTGTCATCGAGATCACCGAGCTGCGCACGCTGCCACAGCGTGTAATCGACGTACTGCACCGGCAACGGCGCCCAGCCGGGGGGCCGCCCCGCGCACCGGCTGGTATAAGCCACACCGAGGTCACGCAGCAGCCGGGTCAGGGACCAGCCATCGGCGGCGATTTCGTGCGCCACGGCCACCAGCAGGTGTTCGTCGTCGGCGACGCGGAAAAGCCCTGCCTGCAACGGGATTTCGGTTGCCAGCTCAAACCGGTGGCACACAGCGGCGCCGACGGCTTCAGCCAGCCGCCCTGCCGGCCACCCTGTGGCATCAATGACGTCCCAGCCGAAATCGGCCCGCTCCGCGGGCACCACGAGCTGCCGCGGTATCCCCTCGATCGCAGGGAACAGGGTGCGCAGGCTCTCATGGCGGCCCACCACATCGACCAGCGCCGCGCCCAGCGCGTCCGCATCAAGCCGCCCGTCCAGCCGCAACGCCACCGCCACGTTGTAAAGCGGTGAGGGCCCCTGCAACTGGTCGATAAACCACAACCGGCTCTGGGCAAACGACAACGGAACCACCGCGGGCCGCTCACCCGCCACCAACGGCTGAAGCCGACCCTCCTCCGCGCCGATACGGGGCGCCAACTGGGCAACCGTGGGCGCCTCGAACACGGTGCGCACCGCAAGGTGAGCATCCAGGGCGGTGTTGACCGCGGCGATCACCCGCATCGCCGACAGCGAATCCCCGCCCAGGTCGAAGAATGAGTCATCGACCCCGACCCGCTTCAGCCCGAGTACCTGGGCGTAGATGCCGGCCAGG
>DASZKQ010000474.1:0-2627 GCA_035552835.1 Mycobacterium sp.
CAAGGAGCGGGTATTCAGCTTCCGCGACGAATTCGGTCAGTGGGACCCGAAGGCCCAGCGGCCCGAGTTATGGAACATCTACAACGGCCGACACCACAAGGGTGAGCACATCCGGGTGTTCCCGCTGTCCAACTGGACCGAATTCGACATCTGGTCCTACATCGGCGCGGAGAAGATCAAGTTGCCGTCGATCTACTACGCCCACCGGCGGCAAGTCTTCAAGCGCGACGGCATGTTGCTGGCGGTCGACCGGCACCTGCAGCCGCGCGCCGACGAGGAAGTGTTCGAGACGACGGTCCGGTTCCGCACCGTCGGCGACGTCACCTGCACCGGCTGTGTGGAGTCCAAGGCGGCCACCGTCGCTGACGTGGTTGCCGAGACGGCGGTGTCGCGGCTGACCGAACGTGGCGCCACCCGAGCCGACGACCGGATCTCCGAGGCCGGCATGGAAGACCGCAAGAGGCAGGGATACTTCTGATGAGTGCAACCACGTTGCTGCGCCTGGCAACGGCCGGTTCGGTCGACGACGGCAAGTCCACGCTGATCGGGCGGCTGCTGTACGACTCCAAGGCCGTCATGGACGACCAGTGGGCTTCGGTCGAGCGCACTTCCAAGGACCGCGGCCACGAATACACCGACCTCTCGCTGGTCACCGACGGACTGCGCGCCGAGCGCGAACAAGGCATCACGATCGACGTCGCCTACCGCTACTTCGCCACTCCCAAGCGCAAATTCATCATCGCCGACACCCCGGGCCACATCCAGTACACCCGCAACATGGTCACCGGGGCGTCGACTGCCCAGTTGGCCATCGTGCTCGTCGATGCCCGCCACGGTCTGCTGGAGCAGTCCCGCCGGCACACCTTCCTGGCGTCGCTGCTGGGCATTGAGCACATCGTGCTCGCGGTCAACAAGATGGATCTGATCGATTGGGACAAAGCAGCTTTCGAGGCGATCCGGGACGAGTTCCACGCCTTCGCCACGCGGCTTGACGTCCAAGATGTGCTGACCATCCCGATGTCGGCGCTGCACGGCGACAACGTGGTCAGCAAGTCCGACCACACGCCGTGGTACGACGGGCCCGCACTGCTGTCGCACCTCGAAGAGGTTTATGTGGCCGCTGATCGTAATCTCGTCGACGTCCGCTTCCCGGTGCAATACGTCATCCGGCCGCAGACCCGCGAGCATCAAGACCACCGCAGCTATGCAGGCACGGTAGCCAGTGGCGTGATGCGCCCGGGCGACGAAGTCGTCGTGCTACCGACCGGCCGGCCCACCCGCATCACCGCGATCGAAGGCCCGAACGGTGCTGTGGCTGAGGCATTTCCGCCGATGGCTGTCTCGGTGAGTCTGGCCGACGACATCGACATCTCCCGCGGAGACATGATCGCTCGACCCTCCAACGCGCCGCGGGTAACGCAGGAGTTCGATGCGACGGTGTGCTGGATGGCCGACGCGGAGGCGTTGGAACCCGGACGCGACTACCTGATCAAGCACACCACCCGAACCACCCGGGTCAGGGTCACCGCGCTGGACTACCGGCTCGATGTCAACACGCTGCGCCGCGACAAGGACGCAAGAGCGTTGCACCTCAACGAGCTCGGACGGGTCTCGCTGCGTTCCCAGGTGCCGCTGCTGCTCGACGAGTACACCCGAAACGCCAGCACCGGATCCTTCATCCTGATCGATCCGCACACGAACGGCACTGTCGCCGCGGGCATGGTGTTGCGGGAGGCCAGCACGCTCTCGGCGAGCCCCAACACGGTGCGGCACGCCTCATTGGTCACCGCCAAGGACCGACTCACCCGCGGTCGCACGGTGTGGTTCACCGGGCTATCGGCTTCGGGCAAGTCGTCGGTGGCCATGTTGGTCGAACGAAAGCTGCTCGAAAAGGGCGTTCCTGCTTTCGTTCTCGACGGCGACAACCTGCGACACGGCTTGAACGCCGACCTGGGTTTCAGCATGGCCGACCGGGCCGAGAACCTGCGCCGTCTGGCGCATGTGGCGGCGCTGATCGCCGACTCCGGTCAGACCGTGCTGGTACCGGCGATCAGCCCGCTGGAGGAGCATCGTGCGCTGGCCCGCGGCGTGCACACTGAAGCCGGCCTGGACTTCCTCGAGGTCTTCTGCGACACCCCGCTCCAGGACTGCGAGCGGCGAGACCCCAAGGGCCTTTACGCCAAGGCGCGGGCAGGTGAGCTCACGCACTTCACCGGGATCGACAGCCCGTACCAGCGACCGAAGAATCCGGACTTGCAACTCATACCGGATCGCGGTGTGGACGAGTTGGCACAGCAAGTCGTCGATCTGATCGAGGGGCGGAATTGAGCGACCACAGCGACCACGGCGACCACGGCGACCACGAGCTGGCCGCGCGGCTTGCCACCGAAGCGGGCCAATTGCTGCTGGCAGTACGCGACGAACTCGCGGACGCGACAGAGGCTGATCGGAAAACAGCGGGGGACAAGCGCTCTCACGACTACCTCATGGAGGCGCTGACTCGTGAACGTCCCGACGACGCGGTGCTGTCTGAAGAGGGTGTCGACGACCCGGTGCGGTTGAGCGCGCAGCGGGTGTGGATCGTCGACCCGTTGGACGGCACCCGGGAGTTCTCCGAGCTCGGACGC
>DASZKQ010000475.1:0-35440 GCA_035552835.1 Mycobacterium sp.
ACGATCGGTTCGACGTGTTTTCCCGAGATCAGCACCGGAATTGACGTGACCAGCGTTCCCGCCGGAAACGTTTCGGTGTCGGGGCCGGCGTCGAGCACCTCCGCGCTGAACTCGTGGCCCATGAAGATGTCGTGGCTCAAGTCGACGTTCATGCCGGCGCCGAGACTGTCTGCCATTTGATCGCTCAGCGACAGCACCCCGGCGCCGTGGGCAGCGAAATGCAGGTCGGAGCCGCAGATCCCGCACGATCGTACGCCGACCAAAACCTGGCCCGGACCGGGAACGGGGTCGGGCACGTCGTCGCGATAGACCATGCGGCCTTCGCGTAACACCGCGGCGCGCATCAGCTCTCCTCGCTTTCCATTTTGAGTTCATCGGTGTGCTCGACGATTGCCTTGACCACCGCCTCGCCAGCGCGGCCAAGCAATTGCTCGCGCATACCCTTGGCCCATTCATGGGATGCCCGAGGTGCCTCCAATTGCCCTTTAAAATGCGGAATCACCTTGCGGGCGAACAGATCATAGGAGTGATAGGTCGCCTGCGGCGATGCCCAGTCGTGGCCGAGCAACAGGAAGCCGCCGAATCCGCCCGACCGGATCAGCAGATCTTCGATGTAGCCGATCGCCTCCTCGGGCGTGCCGATGCAGCAATTACCCCTCGCCGCATAGTCTTCGACGAATTCGTGGGGTGACTGCGCGCCCTCGACCAGGTTGGCCAGCGGCACGAACCCGGCCGCGCCGAAGTACTTCGCGAAGTCCTGCAGGCCGTAGGTGCAGTCGTCGATTGCCTGATCTCGACTGTCGGCCAGATGCAGGATGCCCAGCACTCGCCAGTTGGCCCGGTCGGGCTCGTAGTGTCCGGCTTTGCCGGCTTGTTCGCACACCACTTCCCAGGTGTTTTCCAGCGCCGCATAGCCGCCCGGGACCGACATCGACAGGGACAGCAGCGACGTGCCCAGCGCGCCGGCCAGCCGCGGGCCGGACGGCGAAATCATTGCTGCCGTTGAGATTTCGGGATAAGGCCAGGTGTAAGGGCGGATGTGCAGCTGGGCATCGCGCAGCGTGAACCAGTCCGAGTGGCGGTTGATCCGCTCATCGGGCGCGGCGCGGAACAATGCCAGGATCGCCTCCAGCGATTCATGCATCATCCGGCGCTGCTCAACCGGATCGATCCCCATCATGTAGGCGTCCGACGGCAGGGCGCCGGGACCGGTACCGAACATCACCCGCCCGCGGGTCAGGTGATCCAACAACACCCAGCGGTCGGCCACCATCAGCGGGTGGTGGTAGGGCAGCGATACAACACCGGTGCCCAACCGGATGTGCTTGGTCCGCTCGGCCGCCGCGGCGATGAACACCTCCGGGCAGGAGATCAGCTCGTAGCCGCCGGAGTGATGTTCACCGAACCATGCTTCGTCGAAGCCCAGACGGTCCAGGGCGACCACTCGCTCCATGTCGTATTCGAGTGCAGTCGTGGGGGATTGGCCGGTCGGATGAAACGGTGTGATGAAGACGCCGAAGTTCAGCGGGCGGCTCATCACAGCGCCACACCCGAGAGGAAGTCCAGCACCACCTCGTTGACTTGGTCTGGGCGCTCCTGTTGCAGCCAGTGGCCGGCGCCATCGATCATCACCTCACGGTAGGGACCGGTCACCACCTCCCGGGTACGGTCGCGGCGCATGAAGCCCCCCACGGGATCGTCGGTGCCGGCGACGAACAAGGCCGGCACGGAGATGGTGGCGGCCGGCGGGTCGGCCAGGATTTCCCAGTTGCGGTCCAAGTTGCGGTACCAGTTCAGCCCGCCGGTGAAACCGGTGCGGGTGAACTCGGCGATGTAGTGGTCGAGTTCCTCGGCGCTAATCCAATTCGGCAGGCCATCGGCTTCGGGTAGCCGCTCGATGAAGCCCGCCGGCCCGGGTCGGAGCATCCGCGCCGCCGTCGCGTGGTCATCCGGCGCGCGCAAGCCCGCCATCATCCGTCGGATGGTCTTTGCGGGGTCGGCGCCCAGTTCGGCGTCGGCTACCCCAGGCTCTTGGAAATAGAGTATGTAGAAGAAGTTGTCGCCGAACAGCATGCGGAACGCCTGTGTAGGCGGAACCTGGGCGCGTGGCACCGGCGGAACGCTCAAACCGACAACTGCCGACACCCGGCTGGGATGCAGTTGCGCCGAGCTCCACACCACTGGGGCGCCCCAGTCGTGACCGATGAACACCGCCCGCTCGGCGCCGACGTCGTCGAGCAAGCCGATCACGTCGGCAGACAGCTCGGCGATGTTGTACGCGGAGATGTCGTCGGGCCGGCTGGAGCCGCCGTAACCGCGCTGATCCGGGGCCAGCACGTGGTACCCGGCGGCGGCCAGCGCCGGGATCTGGTGGCGCCATGAATAGGCAAGTTCCGGAAAACCGTGGGCCAGCACCACTAGTGGGGCGCCGGGCTCACCGGCTTCAACGGTGTGCAGCCGCACGCCATTGGTCTCAATATTGCGCTCAGTGATCGATACGCTGTCGGGCACCGTCTCACCAAAGCACACCCCTGGTCCGCCCGAAAGGTGTCCGGCGGTCGGGTGCGCCGGTAATGGCAATTGGCGGGAACTGCCATTCGTTGTTTTTACGGCAGATCGAAACGGCATGATTCCGGCCCTTGCCGACCGCTGCGTCCGGCTGCGCCGAGCTGGCGATCGCCACGGGGCGGTAACCTGGACTATTCCAGCTGCGTGTATCGGGAAGGACCTGGCCGGCGGCGGCCGATGATTGATGAACCGGAAAAACGTGATCCGCACGCTCACGGCGATCGCTGTCGTGCTGCTGCTTGGTTGGTCATTCTTCTATTTCAGCGATGACACGCGCGGCTATAAGCCGGTCGACACCTCTGTGGCGATGACCCAAATCAAGGGCGGCAACGTCAAGAGTGCACAGATTGACGATCGCGAACAGCAGGTGCGGATAACGCTGAAAAAGGCCAGTACCGGCACCGACGGCTCCGACAAGATCATCACCAAGTACCCGACCGGCTACGCGGTTCCCTTGTTCGACGCGTTGACCAGTAAAGACGCCCAGGTCAGCACCGTCGTCAACCAGGGCAACATCCTGGGCTCGTTGCTGATCTACGTGCTGCCGTTGCTGCTCTTGGTCGGCCTGTTCATGATGTTTTCCCGCATGCAGGGCGGCGCGCGGATGGGCTTCGGCTTCGGCAAATCGCGGGCCAAGCAGCTCTCCAAAGACATGCCCAAGACCACGTTCGCCGACGTCGCGGGCGCCGACGAGGCGGTCGAGGAGCTCTACGAGATCAAGGACTTTCTGCAGAATCCGTCGCGGTACCAGGCGCTTGGCGCCAAGATTCCCAAGGGCGTGCTGCTGTACGGGCCGCCGGGAACCGGTAAGACGCTGTTAGCCCGCGCAGTGGCGGGCGAGGCCGGCGTCCCGTTCTTCACCATCTCCGGGTCGGACTTCGTCGAGATGTTCGTCGGCGTTGGCGCATCCCGGGTCCGTGATCTGTTCGAACAGGCCAAGCAGAACAGCCCGTGCATCATCTTCGTCGACGAGATCGACGCCGTGGGCCGCCAGCGCGGCGCCGGGCTGGGTGGTGGTCACGATGAACGCGAGCAGACGCTCAACCAGTTGCTGGTCGAGATGGACGGCTTCGGTGACCGCACCGGTGTGATCCTGATCGCGGCCACCAACCGGCCCGACATCCTCGACCCCGCGCTGCTGCGGCCCGGGCGCTTCGACCGCCAGATCCCGGTGTCCAGCCCCGACCTGGCCGGTCGGCGCGCGGTGCTGCGGGTGCACTCCAAGGGCAAGCCGTTCGGCCCCGACGTCGAATTCGACGGGCTGGCCAAGCGAACCGTCGGCATGACCGGCGCCGATCTGGCCAACGTCATTAACGAGGCGGCGCTGCTGACCGCCCGCGAGAACGGCACCGTGATCACCGGCGCCGCCTTGGAAGAGGCGGTGGACCGGGTGGTCGGCGGCCCGCGCCGCAAGAGCCGGATCATCAGCGAGCAAGAGAAAAAGATCACCGCCTACCACGAAGCCGGGCACACGCTGGCCGGCTGGGCGATGCCGGGCGTCGACCCGGTCTACAAGGTGACGATCCTGGCCCGGGGTAGCACTGGGGGCCACGCGCTGGCGGTGCCCGAGGATGACAAGGGAATGCATACCCGCTCGGAACTGATCGCCCGGCTGGTCATGGCCCTCGGCGGGCGCGCCGCCGAAGAGTTGGTATTTCATGAGCCCACGACCGGCGCGGTGTCCGACATCGAACAGGCCACCAAAATCGCGCGCGCGATGGTCACCGAATTCGGGATGAGTTCTAAGCTCGGTGCGGTCAAATACGGCTCCGAACACGGAGATCCCTTCCTCGGCCGGACCATGGGGAACCAAGCCGATTACTCCCATGAGGTCGCGCGGGATATCGACGACGAGGTACGCAAGCTCATCGAGACCGCGCATACCGAGGCCTGGGAGATTCTCACCGAATACCGCGACGTGCTGGACATTGTGGCCGGCGAGCTGCTGGAAAAGGAAACGCTGCACCGCGCCGAATTGGAGGCGATCTTCGCCGACGTCGAAAAGCGGCCACGGCTCACCATGTTCGACGATTTCGGTGGCCGCATTCCGTCCGACAAGCCGCCGATCAAAACACCCGGCGAGCTGGCCATCGAGCGCGGCGAGCCGTGGCCGAAACCCGCGCCCGAACCCGCCTTCAAGGCTGCCATCGCGGCGGCGCGGGATGCGGCACAGGCCGAGACCGATCGAGCTACCAACGGCGCCAACGGTTCTCACGGTGCACCGTCTGGCCCGACGCAACCCGATTACGGTGCACCGGCAGGCTGGCACGCTCCCGGCTGGCCACCGCCGCAACCGCCGCCGGGCTACTGGTACCCGCCGCAATCCCCGCCGCCGCCACCACCGCACTGGCCGCAGCCACCGCACAACTACGCGGGCTCGGCGGGCCAGCCCTATCCCCCGTATCCGCCGTATCCGCCGCCTGGTGCACCCGCACCGGAGCCCGGCCAGCCCGTCGATCCGCCTGGTGGTGACCCCAGTCCGTCCAACCCGTCGGCGCACGGCTGAACGAACGGAGCCTTCGATGGCGCAGCCGAATTCCCGAACCGCGACCTTGAGTACCGCGGTCTTTGACCAGGCGCGTGCCGAGGCCGCGATCCGCGAGCTGCTGTATGCGATCGGAGAGGACCCGGAACGACACGGTCTGCTGGACACCCCGGCACGCGTCGCCCGCAGTTACCGGGAGATGTTCGCCGGGCTGTACACCGATCCCGACACCGTGCTGGACACCACGTTCGACGAGCAGCATGACGAGTTGGTGATGATCAAGGAGATCCCGCTGTACTCCACCTGCGAGCACCACTTGGTGGCGTTCCACGGTGTGGCGCATGTGGGATACATCCCCGGTCACGACGGCCGGGTCACCGGATTGTCCAAGATTGCGCGGCTGGTCGACCTGTACGCCAAGCGGCCGCAGCTGCAGGAGCGGCTGACGGCTCAGATCGCCGACGCCCTGATGCGCAAACTCGATCCGCGCGGGGTCATCGTCATCATCGAGGCCGAGCACCTGTGCATATCGATGCGAGGTGTCCGTAAGCCCGGAGCTATCACCACGACGTCGGCCGTACGTGGACAGTTCAAGTCCGACAATGCATCTCGAGCTGAGGCGCTCGAACTGATCTTGCGCAAGTGAGCACGACGCGGGTCAAAGTCATGGGGGTGGTGAACGTCACCGACGACTCGTTCTCGGATGGCGGGCACTACCTGGAGGCTGACCGCGCTGTCGAGCACGGCCTGGCGTTGGCCGCCGACGGCGCGGCGATCATCGACGTCGGCGGAGAGTCGACCCGTCCCGGCGCGGTCCGCATCGACCCTGGGGTGGAGACTGCCCGCGTCATTCCTGTCGTCAAAGAGTTGGCGTCACAAGGCATTACAGTCAGTATCGACACCATGCACGCGGGCGTGGCGCGGGCGGCGCTGGAAAATGGCGCCCAAATGGTCAATGACGTGTCGGGTGGGCGCGCCGATGCGGGAATGGCCGGTCTGGTCGTCGAGGCCGGTGTGCCTTGGGTATTGATGCATTGGCGATCGGTATCGGCTGACCGTCCGCACAAAGTACCCGGCTACCGCGATGTGGTGGCCGAGGTGCGCGCCGAGCTGCTCGCCAGTGTCGACGACGCGGTTGCCGCGGGCGTAGATCCGGCGAAGCTGATCATCGATCCCGGTCTCGGATTTGCCAAGACCGGCCAACATAATTGGGCGTTGCTGCACGCCTTGCCGGAGCTGGTGGCCACCGGCGTTCCGGTTCTGGTCGGGGCGTCGCGGAAACGGTTCCTCGGCACCTTGTTGGCCGGTCCCGATGGTGCGGCGCGGCCACCCGACGGGCGGGAGACGGCTACCGCGGTGGTTTCGGCGTTGTCCGCGCTGCACGGCGCGTGGGGTGTGCGGGTGCACGATGTACGGGCCTCGGTCGACGCGCTGCGGGTCGTCGACGTGTGGACGCAAGCCGGGGCCGTTGGATCTGATGACTGACCGAATTGAGTTGCGCGGCATGACGGTTCGCGGACGGCACGGGGTCTTCGACCATGAGCGCGCGGACGGTCAAGATTTCGTCGTCGATATCACGGTCTGGATCGAACTGGTGGACGCCGCGGCCAGCGACGACTTGGCAGACACCTACGACTACGGCGTCCTGGCTAATCGGGCGGCCGCTGTCATCGCCGGGCCGGCCCGCAATTTGATCGAAACGGTCGCCGGGGAGATCGCCGAGGACGTGATGAAAGACCGGCGGGTGCACGCCGTCGAGGTGACGGTGCACAAGCCGCAGGCTCCGATTCCGCAGACCTTCGGCGATGTGGCGGTGGTGGCCCGACGGTCGCGGCGCGGGGGCCGGGGATCGGTAGTTCCGGCGGGAGGCGGCTTATGACGCGCCACGACGACAATTTGGCCGGGGTCGTGGGGGCACCGCCCGCTTGCGGGAGAGAGTGGCGCAAATGACTCGGGTGGTGCTGTCGATCGGATCCAACATTGGTGACCGGTTGGCCCGGCTGCAGTCGGTGCTCGACCGGCTGGGCGAGGCGGTGCGAGCGGTCTCTCCGGTTTATCAGACCGCGGCCTGGGGCGGCGTTGAGCAGGGCCCGTTCCTCAACGCGGTGCTGATCGCCGAGGAAGCGACGCTCGACGGACATGGTTGGTTGCTCCGCGCCCAGCAGATGGAGCAGGCGGCCGATCGAGTTCGCGGACAGCGTTGGGGCCCACGCACTCTCGATGTGGACTTGATCAGCTGCCACGAGACGTCGCCGACCGGAGACACCGAAGTGATCTCCTTAGACGATGGTCTGACCCTGCCGCATCCGCTGGCTCATCTGCGGGCCTTCGTGATGATTCCTTGGCTGGCCGTCGACCCGGCCGCGGAGCTCACGGTGGCCGGCGGAAAGCAGTCCGTCGCAAAGTTACTCGCCCAGCTAGATGCGGCCGACCGCGCCGGTGTGCAACTGACCGGGCTAGTGCTCGAACCGCGAGGCGACAACACGGAAGCCGACTCGACGCCGGAAACTTGATGGGCCCGACCAGGAAACGTGACCTGACGGCCGCGGTGATCGGCACTGCGGTGGTCGGATACCTGCTGGTGGTGTTGCTATACCGATGGTTTCCACCGATTACCATCTGGACGGGTTTGTCGCTGCTTGCGGTCGGCGTCGCCGAGGCGGCGTGGGGGCGTTATGTCCGGGCCAAGATCAGCGACGGTGAGATCGGCGACGGGCCCGGCTGGCTACATCCGCTGTCGGTGGCCCGCAGCCTGGTCATCGCCCAAGCGTCGGCCTGGGTGGGCGCGTTGGCGCTGGGTTGGTGGGTCGGTGTCCTGGTGTACTTGTTGCCGCGGCGGTCGTGGCTGCGGGTGGCTGGCGAAGACACCGCCGGCACGGCGGTGGCGGTGGTCAGCGCACTGGCTTTGGTGGTTGCTGCGCTGTGGCTGCAACATTGCTGCAAGTCGCCGCCGGATCCAACCGAGCACGGCGATGGCGCGGAAAGTTAGCCCGGCTCAGTGCGCGCAGTTAGTCCAGGTGAGAATCGCCGGAGCACGGCGACACGCGTAGTGACCTTGGGCCGGTACAGTCGGGCCATGACCGATCTGTCCCGCGGCGCCCGGGTTCGGCGCGGCGGCCGCAGACCGGGCTGGGTACTGCTCACGGCGTTGCTGGTGCTCGCAATCGGCGCCAGTTCTGCGCTTGTTTTCACCAACCAGGTAAAGCTTCTCAAGCTCGCCGTGATCCTGGCCCTGTGGGCCGCCGTCGTCGCTGCGTTCGTGTCGGTGATCTACCGTCGGCAAAGCGACGTGGATCAGGCCCGGGCGCGCGACCTGAAGCTGGTTTACGACCTGCAACTGGACCGCGAAATCTCGGCCCGCCGCGAGTATGAGCTGACCGTGGAGTCTCAGTTGCGTCGCGAGCTGTCCAGCGAATTGCGCGCTCACTCCGCAGACGAGGTCTCGGCATTGCGCGCCGAGTTGGCCGCGCTGCGCACCAATCTGGAGATCTTGTTCGACGCCGAACTCAGCGAGCGGCCGGCGCTGGAGACCGAGCGCAGGACTGTGCGTGGCTACAGCGACTGGGATCGCGAACACGAAAGCGCTCGCGAGCGGGTCAATCGCGTCACCTCGGTGCGGGCCGAAGAGCCTCGGCGGATGGACGACAGCTCGATCATCGACGTGCCGGAGGAACCGCTGGTCCCGCCGCCGCGGCAGCCGATCGCGGATAGTTACCAGCCGGCGGCGTACGCCTACCAGCCCGCCGGTGCTCACGAGGGTTCCAGGGCAAACCGCGCCGCCGAGCCCTATGAGGCGGCAGAACCGGACCGGGGTGCACATCGGCGCCCAGGCGACCGAGCCGCTCGAGCCCAGCAGGACACATCGACGCCGCCGACGGGTTGGGCCGCGCCGGGGACATCACCGGCGAGCGGGGCCGAGCGGCAGCCTGAGGACCGTGGCTGGGCTCAGCCGCAAACGTCGGAGGCCAATGGTTGGGCTGCGTCGTCGGGGGCATCACCCGCGAGCGCGGGGGGGCGGCACGACCCCCAACCCGCACGCCGTTCCCACCGGCGGGACGAGGCGTCGCCGCAACCCGACCCGCGGTTTGTACCTCCACCGACGCTGCCCGAGCCGCCGGCGGAGCAGCACCGGCCCGAGTGGCCGGCGCCTGCCGAGGCGCGCCGCCGTGAAGAAACGCCGCTGGGTTGGCAGCCGGTCAGCCCCGAAGGACAATGGCTGCCCCCGGGAGCACCCGGCAGCAACTGGATCGCCGAATCGGCCGAGAACTCCGGCACCGGGCCATGGAAGTACGGCAACGCGCCGTCCCGCGACAGCACGCCGCTTGGTTCTCCCAGCGTAGGCGAACCCACGTCGGTGCAACCGCCGCCGGTTGACCGGCGGGCCCGGCATTCCAGCGTCGCCGAACCGGCCGACCAGGTCGGCGAATCCAAGGCCGGCTGGGGCGAGCCGGAGCAGCGCGCGCGAAGCCGGCATTCCGCTGAAGACTCCGCATACTCCGACTCCGACATCCTCGGATCCGCGACGCCGCCCCCGGCGATGTCGCCGCCACCGCCACCGATACCACCGTCGCCGCCGTCACCGCCCGACCGGGAACCGGTCATGTCGCCGCCACCCTCGCCCACGGCCCGGCATCGCACCACCGATCCGTTGGAAACCGATGCACCGCCATCGGGTGGCCAGTCGGTCGCCGAATTGCTGGCGCGGCTGCAAGCCAGCCCGTCCGGCGGCGGCGGGCGCCGGCGCCGCGAGGAGTGAGGCGAAGGCCACAGCGCGATTCGGGCCGTTGCCAGGGTAGAGTCTTAACGACCGTCCGGTACCCGCACAGCGGGACTGGAACGAACCAAGAGACTTGTGAGGGTCGTCTGCGATGGTGCAGTTCGACGGATTGCGCCCCGCCCGGCTCAAGGTGGGGATCATCTCCGCCGGCCGGGTAGGAACGGCTTTAGGGGTCGCGCTGGAACGCGTCGACCACGTCGTGGTGGCGTGCAGCGCCGTTTCCCAGGCGTCGCGGCGGCGCGCCGAGCGCTGGCTGCCCGACACCCCGGTCTCCCCGATGCCCGACGTTGCCGGCAACGCCGAGTTGCTGCTGCTGGCGGTGCCGGACACCGAGCTGGCGGCGCTGGTTTCGGGGTTGGCCGCCACCTCGGCGGTGCGGCCGGGCACTATCGTCGCGCACACCTCCGGCGTCAACGGCGTGGCCGTGCTGGCGCCGTTGAGCAGGCAGGACTGTATTCCGCTAGCCATTCATCCGGCGATGACGTTCACCGGCGCCGACGAGGACATCTCCCGGCTGCCGGACACCTGCTTCGGGATCACCGCGGCGGACGAGGTCGGATACGCGATCGCGCAATCCCTGGTGCTGGAGATCGGCGGCGAGCCGTTCCGGGTCCGCGAGGACGCGCGGACCCTGTATCACGCTGCGCTGGCTCATGCCAGCAACCACGTCGTGACCGTGCTCGCCGACGCCCTGGACGCGTTGCGGGCCGCCCTGTCGGGCAACGAACTCCTCGGTCAGCAGCTGGTCGACGATCAGCCTGGCGGCATCGCCGAACGGATACTCGGGCCGCTGGCCCGCGCCGCGCTGGAGAACACCCTGCAACGAGGGCAGGCGGCGCTGACCGGTCCGGTCGCTCGCGGTGATGCGGGCGCTGTCGCTTCTCACCTGAGCGCGCTGGCGTCCGTCGACGCGCAACTGGCTCAGGCCTATCGGGTGAACGCGCTGCGCACCGCGCAGCGCGTTCATGCGCCCGACGAAGTCCTCCAGGTCCTTGAGGTTTCGGCGCGGTGAGGATCAACGGGGCGCCGAGGTTCAATGCCGGCGAACTCAACGTGTATTCGAGTCCCAGTGATGTCGGCGAGGTCAGCCGTGCGCTGCGTCATACCGGTCGACGGGTGATGCTGGTGCCGACCATGGGTGCGCTGCACGACGGGCATCTGTCCCTCGTCCGGGCCGCCAAACGGGTGCCCGGCTCGGTGGTGGTGGTGTCCATCTTCGTCAACCCGCTGCAATTCGGCGCCGACGAAGATCTCGACGCCTACCCGCGGATCGTCGAAGACGATTTGGCGCTGCTGCACGGTGAAGGGGTCGAAATAGCTTTCATTCCAAGCGTTGTAGCGATGTATCCGGAGGGCCCTCGTACCTCCGTACATCCGGGCCCGCTGGGATCCGAGCTCGAGGGCGCCGCCCGGTCCACTCATTTCGCCGGCATGCTCACCGTGGTGCTGAAGCTGCTGCAGATTGTGCGCTCTGATCGAGTGTTCTTCGGCGAGAAGGACTATCAGCAGCTGGTGCTGGTCCGGCAGATGGTGGCCGACTTCAATGTCGATGTGCAGGTGATCGGGGTGCCGATCGTGCGTGAACTAGATGGCCTGGCGATGTCGTCGCGCAACCGCTACCTCGATCCTGCCCAACGCGAACTGGCCGGCGTGCTGTCGGCCGCGCTGCTGGCCGGGACGCATGCCGCATCCGGTGGTGCGGACGCGGCGCTGCAGGCGGCCCGCGCTGTGCTGTCGGAGGTGCCCGCGCTGGAAGTGGATTATCTGCAGGTGCGCGATCCTGCACTTGGGCCCGCGCCACTGCACGGCCCCGCCCGCTTGCTGGTTGCGGCCCGGCTCGGTGCCACCAGACTCCTCGACAATGTCGCGATTGAAATCGGTACTACCGTCGGCGTCGACGGGCGGGAGCCCGCGGTCCCGGCTGGGCGCCACCAATCACCCTGGAGGAACTGATGTTACGAACAATGCTGAAGTCGAAGATCCACCGGGCAACCGTCACGCAGGCGGACCTGCACTACGTCGGTTCGGTGACCATCGACGCCGACTTGATGGATGCGGCAGACCTGCTCGAGGGCGAACAGGTGACCATCGTCGACATCGACAACGGCGCCCGGCTCGTCACCTACGCGATCACCGGCGAGCGCGGCAGCGGTGTGATCGGAATCAACGGCGCTGCAGCGCATCTCGTCCACCCCGGTGACTTAGTGATCCTGATTGCCTACGCGACGATGGAGGACGCCGAGGCGCGCAGCTACCAGCCGAGGATCGTCTTCGTCGACGCCGACAACGGGCCGATCGACCTCGGACACGATCCGGCGTTCGTACCCGCCGATGCACGCGAGCTGGTCTCGCCGCGATGAAGGTCTCCTAGCCGTGCTGCTGGCAATCGACGTCCGCAACACACACACCGTTGTCGGCCTGCTCTCCGGTTCGAAGGAGCATGCGACGGTAGTGCAGCAGTGGCGGATTCGCACCGAATCCGAAGTCACCGCCGACGAACTTGCCTTGACCATTGACGGTCTGATTGGTGAGGACTCCGATCGGCTAACCGGTGCAGCCGCTCTGTCTACGGTTCCATCGGTGCTGCACGAAGTACGGGTCATGCTCGACCAGTACTGGCCGTCGGTGCCGCATGTGCTGATCGAACCCGGGGTCCGCACCGGCATCCCGCTGCTAGTGGACAATCCGAAAGAAGTCGGTGCCGATCGGATTGTCAACTGCCTCGCGGCTTTTCAGAAGTACGGTACCGCAGCCATCGTGATCGATTTCGGCTCATCGATCTGCGTGGACGTGGTGTCCGCCAAAGGCGAGTTTCTAGGCGGCGCCATCGCGCCCGGGTTGCAGGTCTCTTCCGACGCCGCGGCGGCGCGCAACGTGCTGCGGCGGGTCGAGCTGGCCCGGCCGCGTTCCGTGGTCGGCAAGAACACCGTCGAATGCATGCAGGCGGGTGCGGTGTTCGGTTTCGCGGGGCTGGTGGATGGCCTAGTCGGCCGCGTCCGCGACGACGTGGATGGTTTCGCAGGCGACAACGTCACCGTGGTGGCCACCGGCCACACCGCGCCGCTGCTGATGGCCGAACTGCATTCCGTCGATCACTACGACCAGCACCTGACCCTGCATGGGCTGCGGCTGGTGTTCGAACGCAACCGGGACAGCCAGCGCGGACGGCTCAAGACGGCGCGCTGACCGGCAATAACGCTGGCAAGCCCATGACTTAAGCTGGCAGGTCGTGAACGCCGGCGACAGAGACCGTCCGCAGGACCGTCCTGAGGAAATCCCCGAGCAATTCCGGATCCGCCGGGACAAGCGTGCTCGGTTGTCGGAGCAGGGCCGCGACCCTTACCCCGTCGAAGTCGGCCGCACCCACACGCTGGCGCAGATCCGTGCCGCTCACCCCGACTTGCCCGCCGATTCGACCACCGGTGACATCGTCGGTGTCGCCGGCCGGGTGGTGTTCGCCCGCAATTCGGGAAAATTGTGTTTTGCGACACTCCAAGAAGGCGACGGCACCCAGTTGCAGGTCATGCTGAGCCTCGCCAGCGTCGGTGCGGAGGCGCTTGACGCCTGGAAAGCCGACGTGGATATCGGCGACATCGTCTGCGTGCACGGAGAGGTGATCAGCTCACGGCGCGGCGAGCTGTCGGTCCTCGGCGATAGCTGGCAGATGGCGTCCAAGGCGCTGCGGCCGCTGCCGGTGGCGCATAAGGAGATGAGCGAAGAGTCGCGGGTGCGGCAGCGCTACGTTGACCTGATCGTCCGTCCCCAGGCACGCAGGGAGGCCCGGCTGCGGATCGCCGTCATTCGCGCGATACGGTCCGCGCTGGAGCAGCGCGGGTTTCTCGAAGTCGAGACGCCGATGTTGCAAACTTTGGCGGGGGGTGCAGCGGCCCGGCCGTTCGTCACGCACTCCAATGCTCTCGACATCGATCTGTACCTTCGGATCGCTCCGGAACTGTTCCTCAAGCGATGCGTAGTTGGTGGGTTCGACAAGGTCTTCGAACTTAATCGGGTGTTCCGAAACGAAGGAGCCGATTCCACACATTCCCCCGAATTTTCCATGTTGGAGACCTACCAGGCGTATGGAACGTATGACGATTCGGCGGTCGTGACGCGCGAGCTTATTCAACAGGTGGCGGACGAGGCGATCGGTACTAGGCAACTGTCACTACCCGACGGCAGTGTCTATGACATCGATGGTGAATGGGCGTCGATACAAATGTATCCGTCGCTATCAGAGGCACTCGGCGAAGAGATCACACCGAACATCACTGTTGACCGCTTACGCGCGATCGCCGAGTCGCTCGGCGTCGAGGTGCCGGCCGACCGCGGGTATGGGCATGGCAAGCTGGTCGAAGAATTATGGGAGCACGCCGTCGGCGCCAGCTTGACCGCACCCACCTTTGTTCGGGATTTTCCCGTGGAGACAACGCCTTTGACGCGTCAACACCGCAGCATCCCGGGGGTTACCGAGAAGTGGGACCTGTATATACGCGGGGTCGAACTGGCCACCGGATATTCGGAATTGATCGACCCAGTGGTGCAACGAGAGAGGTTCGGTGAACAGGCGAGAGCGGCCGCGGCCGGCGATGACGAGGCGATGGTGCTCGACGAGGATTTTCTGGCCGCACTGGAGTACGCTATGCCGCCGTGCACCGGAACGGGAATGGGTATCGATCGGTTGTTGATGGCTTTGACTGGTCTGTCAATTAGGGAGACAGTATTGTTCCCGATTGTTCGTCCGCATAGCAACTGACGTCATCTATGGCGGCGTATTGAATACCGCGCCTTCATATGGCAGATTGGTGTTCACGGGGGCGATCCAAACAACTCGCACGGTAAGTGCGCAGGAAGAAAGCGTGAGGCTCAGCCAATGGCGAAGAAAGTGACCGTCACCCTGGTCGATGATTTCGACGGTGAGGGCGCCGCCGATGAAACTGTCGAATTCGGCCTCGACGGGGTGACCTATGAGATTGACCTTTCGACCAAAAATGCCACGAAACTGCGCCACGACCTGAAGCAGTGGGTCGCAGCCGGCCGTCGGGTCGGCGGTCGCCGGCGCGGACGTTCCGGCTCCGGCCGTGGCCGCGGAGCCATCGATCGCGAGCAGAGCGCCGCGATCCGGGAATGGGCCCGTCGCAACGGGCACAACGTGTCGACGCGGGGCCGCATCCCGGCCGACGTTATCGACGCCTTCCACGCTGCAACCTGACCAGAGGACCAACACACGCCGATACAGAAGAGTCGGACCAGCACCGAACGCGGGCTGGTCCGGCTTTTCGCTGGTGGCGAACTGAACACCCACCCGGCCGGGAACGGTTTAGCCGGTTTACCGCGTTGCATTCATTACGGCTCTGATGTAGCCGGGCATATAGCGATGGCATTACCGACCGCAAAGTAGGAAGCCTGGCGAGCCGCCCATTACAGTGGATGGCAGGTACGCAAGTGTCGGCCCCTGTGCCGATAATGACGGAGTACCGATGGTGAGGGAGAGCAGGTAACCACCGATGTTCGAACGATTTACCGACCGTGCCCGCAGGGTCGTCGTCCTGGCGCAAGAAGAGGCCCGGATGCTCAACCACAACTACATCGGCACCGAGCACATCCTGTTGGGTCTTATTCATGAGGGCGAAGGCGTAGCCGCAAAGTCGCTGGAGTCGCTGGGCATCTCGCTGGAGGGCGTCCGCAGCCAGGTCGAAGAGATCATCGGCCAGGGCCAGCAGGCCCCGTCGGGACACATCCCGTTTACGCCGCGTGCCAAGAAGGTGCTCGAGCTGAGTCTGCGTGAGGCGCTGCAGCTGGGCCACAACTACATCGGCACCGAGCACATTCTGCTCGGCTTGATCCGTGAGGGTGAAGGCGTCGCAGCCCAGGTGTTGGTGAAGCTGGGCGCTGAGCTGACCCGGGTGCGGCAGCAGGTGATCCAGCTGCTGTCGGGTTACCAGGGCAAGGAAGCGGCCGAGGCCGGTACTGGCGGCCGGGGAGGAGAATCCGGCTCCCCTTCTACGTCATTGGTGCTCGACCAGTTCGGGCGCAACCTGACCGCCGCCGCGATGGAAGGCAAGCTCGACCCCGTCATCGGCCGCGAGAAGGAAATCGAGCGGGTGATGCAGGTGCTCTCACGGCGCACCAAGAACAACCCGGTGCTCATCGGTGAGCCGGGCGTCGGGAAGACCGCGGTGGTCGAGGGTCTGGCGCAGGCCATCGTGCACGGCGAGGTGCCAGAGACGCTGAAGGACAAGCAGCTCTACACGCTGGACCTGGGATCGCTGGTGGCGGGCAGCCGCTACCGCGGTGACTTCGAGGAGCGCCTGAAGAAGGTGCTCAAGGAGATCAACACCCGCGGCGACATCATCTTGTTCATCGACGAGTTGCACACGCTGGTGGGTGCCGGTGCCGCCGAGGGCGCGATCGACGCGGCGTCGATCCTCAAGCCCAAGCTGGCCCGTGGCGAACTGCAAACCATCGGCGCCACCACGCTCGACGAGTACCGCAAGTATATCGAGAAGGACGCCGCGCTGGAGCGCCGCTTCCAGCCGGTGCAGGTCGGCGAGCCCACGGTGGACCACACCATCGAGATCCTCAAGGGTCTGCGGGACCGCTACGAGGCCCACCACCGGGTGTCCATCACCGATTCGGCGATCGTGGCCGCGGCGACTCTGGCCGACCGCTACATCAACGACCGGTTCTTGCCGGACAAGGCCATCGACCTGATCGACGAGGCAGGTGCGCGGATGCGGATTCGCCGGATGACTGCGCCGCCAGACCTGCGTGAGTTCGACGAGAAGATCGCCGAGGCCCGCCGGGAGAAGGAGTCCGCGATCGACGCTCAGGACTTCGAGAAGGCGGCTAGCCTGCGTGACCGCGAAAAGCAACTGGTGGGCCAGCGGGGTGAGCGCGAAAAGCAGTGGCGTTCAGGCGATATGGATGTGGTCGCCGAGGTGGACGACAACGAGATTGCCGAGGTGCTGGGTAACTGGACCGGCATCCCGGTGGTCAAGCTCACCGAGGCCGAAACCACCCGGCTGTTGCGCATGGAAGACGAGGTGCACAAGCGGATCATCGGCCAGGAGGACGCGGTCAACGCGGTTTCCAAGGCGATCCGTCGTACCCGTGCCGGGCTGAAGGACCCCAAGCGCCCGTCGGGCTCGTTCATCTTCGCCGGTCCGTCCGGTGTGGGTAAGACCGAGCTGTCCAAGGCGCTGGCCAACTTCTTGTTCGGTGACGACGACGCGCTCATCCAGATCGACATGGGCGAGTTCCACGACCGGTTCACCGCGTCGCGGTTGTTCGGCGCCCCGCCGGGATACGTCGGCTACGAGGAGGGCGGCCAGCTCACCGAGAAGGTGCGGCGCAAGCCGTTCTCGGTGGTGCTGTTCGACGAGATCGAGAAGGCGCACCAGGAGATCTACAACAGCCTGTTGCAGGTGCTCGAGGACGGCCGGCTGACCGACGGGCAGGGCCGCACGGTGGACTTCAAGAACACCGTGCTGATCTTCACGTCGAACCTCGGCACGGCCGACATCTCCAAGGCGGTCGGCCTGGGCTTCACCCAGGGCGGCGGCGACAACGACTACGAGCGGATGAAGCAGAAGGTCAACGACGAGCTGAAGAAGCACTTCCGCCCGGAGTTCTTGAACCGCATCGACGACATCATCGTCTTCCACCAGCTGACTCGCGACGAGATCATCCGGATGGTCGACCTGATGATCGGCCGGGTCGGAAAGCAGCTGAAGAGCAAGGACATGGCGATGGAGCTGACCGACAAAGCCAAGTCATTGCTGGCCAAGCGTGGCTTCGACCCGGTGCTGGGCGCTCGCCCGCTGCGGCGCACCATCCAGCGGGAGATCGAGGACCAGCTGTCCGAGAAGATCCTGTTCGAGGAAGTCGGTCCGGGCCAGATTGTCACCGTGGATGTGGACAATTGGGACGGCGAAGGTTCCGGAGAGGACGCGAAGTTCACCTTCACCGGAGCCCGTAAGCCGGCCGAGCCCACCGAGCCGGATCTGGCCAAGGCCGGGGCCCACGCCGCCGGCGGCCCGGGGACGACCACGCAATAGCCGCCTGCCGAGTGGCCAGTTAAGGCACGCTTCTTTCAGAAGTTTCGTGTCATGACTGGCCACTCGTGCTTGCGGCGGATTCAGCGCTGCGCGGGTAGCAGCGCGAAGACCTGTTTTGCGATCTGCAGCATCCAGCCGGTCACGCTCGGCCCGTGGTCACGCGGCCAATTCAGCTGGAAACTCACCACCCACGGCTGTCCTGTCCGGTCGACGGCATACCAGCTGAACGTCAGGTCACCCGGCAGGCCACCGGCTTTCGCGCCGATGTACGGCCATTCGCGTCGATCCAAGTTGATACCCGGTGCAGCCGACAAGATCTGTTTGACGGGCGCGGCTTTGCCTACCGCGCCGGCCTGCAGCGCCGCATGCACCCGGCAGATATCCTCGGCGCTGCCATACCATTCCGCACCGTAGCCTGAGGCCGGAACGTGGGCGCGCTTCGGATCCGGTTGATAGACACGCGAATTGGCTTGTTGAAGCAATTGCTCCCGAGCCTGCGGCGTGGCCCGCTTCCATTCCTCGCGCATATCCGGCTGCCCCCAAGCGACCGAGAACAACTCGTACATGGTCGGGAAGGGTGTCATGGCGGCCGGGTCGTGATGACCGGCCTCGGCCAACGCACTCTCGACGGCCTGAGTGCCGACCTTTCCGATCAGCATGTCGGTGGCCATGTTGTCGCTGGTGGCAATCATTTTCTCGGCGGCGGTTCGCACCGAAATACGCGCTCCCACCGGCAAATCCATTCCCGAGCCGACCGCCTTACCCTTCTCGGTGACGGTCAGCTGGTCGCCCCAGGACACCTTTCCGGCCTTGACCGCATCCGCTACGGCGTAGAGCACATACAGCTTGAAGATCGACGCCAACGGGAGTGGCTGCGCGGTATTGGTGCCGGCGATCCGATCGCATTGCCCGTCGTTGACCTTGGCGACCTGCCACGAGTAGCGGGCGTCGGTCTTGCCCAGTGCGGTATCGATGTCACGCCAGGAGGAGATCGTCGGCGGTTGCGTGGTGACCTCGAACCCGTCAACCAATGTGTCGTCGCCGGTATGTATCCGGATGTCTTGCCGCCCACCGTAGGACGTGATCAGCTGCAGTGTGCCTGTGCCCGCCTTGAGGTCGACTCCGCTCAGGGTGAACGGGCGGTCCCACCAGAGTGCTTCCATGCTGGCCTCGACCGGCTTGATCATGTCGGCCGTGGCGAGGGTGGCGACTCCGATCGGGCCGATCGGCCAGTCGGAGTTGAGCATGTCGAGGGTCTGCTGGGCCCGCAGACCGGCAGGAGTCCTCATGTCGATCCGCGCGCCGGCGCCCGATGCGTGGGCGGACGGGGCCGGTGGCGGGGCGCAACCCTGGGCCAGGGCGCTGACCAGCGTGGCGGCGGCCGTCAATGCCGCGACGCGGTGCCGGACCTGGCGCGGGCTGGGCCTACTGGCCCGATCCGGCAACGTCCAACACAACCTCGAATTCCAGCAGTGAGGCGCCGGTCGCCACCGGGTTAGCCCGGTGGCCGGCGTGGGCTTCGATAGCCGGCCCGGATGCCCACGCCTGGAATGCCTCTTCCGACTCCCACTGCGTCACCACGAAGTAGCGGTCTTCGCCCTTGATCGGGCGAAGCAGTTGAAAGCCGAGGAAGCCCGGCGAGTTCTCGACCGCGTGCGCGCGATGAGCGAACCGCTTCTCCAATTCGGGGCCTGCGTCCGCGGGAACCTCGATTGCGTTGATCTTCACCACTGGCATGCCGTTAGGCTACCGTGCCGCTCCATGGCGGCCGATCTGCTCACCCATCGTGGTGGGAGAGGTGACCCGGTGGTCTTGGTGCACGGCCTGATGGGCCGCGGCAGTACCTGGCCGCGGCAAGTGCCGTGGCTGACCGGGCTGGGAGCTGTCTACACCTACGACGCGCCCTGGCACCGCGGCCGTGACGTGGACGATCCCTACCCGATCAGCACCGAACGATTTGTGGCCGACCTGGGCGATGCGGTGGTTGCGCTCGGCGCGCCCGTACGGTTGGTCGGGCATTCCATGGGCGCCCTGCACTCCTGGTGCTTGGCCGCCGAGCGTCCCGACCTGGTCTCCGCGCTGGTGGTCGAAGACATGGCACCGGACTTCCGGGGCCGCACCACCGGACCGTGGGAGCCGTGGCTGCATAACCTGCCTGTCGAATTCGGCTCTGCAGAGCAGGTATTCGCCGAGTTCGGCTCAGTCGCCGGCCAGTACTTCCTGGAGGCGTTCGATCGCACTCCCACTGGTTGGCGGCTGCATGGTCACACCTCTCGGTGGATCGAGATCGCAGCAGAATGGGGCACCCGCGACTACTGGGCGCAGTGGCAAGCGGTGCGGTCGCCCGTACTGCTGATTGAGGCCGGCAATTCGGTCACTCCTTTAGGTCAGATGCGTTCGATGAACGAAACCGGTGACCGGGCAGAGTATTTGCATGTACCCCGCGCAGGCCACTTGGTTCACGACGAGGCGCCCCTGATTTATCGGCGGGCGGTGGAATCGTTTTTGGCCGCGTCGTAGCCCGTCTTTAGCCCGCTTCGCCGACCAACGCGAACCGCCCATCGGACGTCTGTTTCACCAGGCCATCGGCAAGCAGTGAATTCAGCGCTCGTTCGCGCTGGTCGGTATCCGTGAGCCAAGCGAGGTCCAGCTCGGCACGGGTGACCGGGAATTCATTGTCGCGCAAGACATCCAACAGCCGACCGCGGACCTGCCGGTCTGTTCCGGCGTAGGCCTGCGGGCGACGTGCCGGACCCGGCGCGGGCGGGTAGCCGGCCTGCCGCCATCGGCAGCCACTCAGTGGGCACAGGCCACATCGCGGCGTGCGCGCGGTGCACACGGTAGCGCCGAGTTCCATCAGCGCCGCTGAAAACCGGTGCGCCGAACCATCATTAGGCAGCAACGCGGATACGTCGGCGTGGTCACGAACCGTCGACGCCGCGGCAGCGTCCGCGCGGCCATGCACAACGCGAGCCACCACCCGGCGGACATTGGTGTCGACCACTGGTACCGGCTGCTGGTAGGCGAAGCACGCCACTGCACAGGCGGTGTAGCTGCCGACACCCGGCAGCGTCAGCAGGATCTCGACGTCGTCGGGAACCACGTCACCGTAGTCATGGGCGATCACGGTCGCGCACTCGTGCAGGCGCTTGGCCCGCCGTGGGTAGCCCAGCTTGCCCCAAGCGCGCACGATGTCTGCGGCGCTGGCCGCCGCCGTCGCCGATGCCGTCGGCCACCGCACCACCCAGTCGCGCCAGATCGGCAGCACCCGCGACACCGGCGTCTGCTGCAACATGAACTCGCTGACCAGGATTTGCCACGGGGTTACACCGGGATCTCGCCACGGCAGGTCGCGTCGCGACCGGTCGTACCAGTCGAGAAGTTCATTTGGCGTTGGTGAGAGCTTCATGGCTGGCTGCGGCAGAATGTGCGGCATGCCCAATACCAATCCGGTAACCGCGTGGAAAGCACTCAAAGAGGGTAACGAGCGGTTCGTCGCCGGCCAGCCTGAGCATCCGAGCCAGAGCGTCGAGCACCGAGCCAGCCTGGCTAAAGGTCAGAAGCCCACTGTGGCGCTCTTCGGCTGTGGCGACAGCCGGGTGGCCGCCGAGCTCATCTTCGATCAGGGCCTTGGTGACATGTTCGTGGTCCGGACGGCCGGGCACGTGATCGACTCCGCGGTATTGGGCTCGATCGAATTTGCGGTGGCGGTACTCGGCGTGCCACTGATCGTGGTACTCGGCCATGACAGCTGCGGCGCGGTGAAGGCGACGCTGGCTGCGCTCGACGACGGTGTGCTGCCCGGCGGTTATGTACGCGACGTCATCGAGCGGGTGACCCCGTCGATTCTGCTGGGCCGCCGCGAAGGTTTGCAACGGGCAGACGAATTCGAGGCGCGCCACGTGGTCGAGACCGGCACTCAGCTGCTGGCCCGCTCGACGGTGATTGCCGAGAAGGTGGCCGCTGGTGAGCTCGCAATCGTCGGCGCCACCTATCACCTCGCCAAGGGGGAGGTTGTGCTGCGCAAGGTGATCGGCGACGTCGGAGAAGAGCCCTAAGCCGGATACCGCGGTGTGACGACGCCGTGGTCATATGCGTAGACGATGGCCGCGGCTCGGTCCCGCAGGTCCAGCTTGATGAAGATGCGCCCGATGTGACTTTTCACGGTCAACTCGGAAATGCATAGCTCCTCAGCGATTTCGGCGTTGGAGCGGCCCTGGCCGATCAGCCTGAGCACGTCGCGTTCTCGTGCGGTGACTTCGGCCACGGTGTCGGATCGATGTTCGCCCGCGACGCGCCGATAAGTGGTCAGTACCCGGGAAGTGACCGCCGGGTCGAGGTACTGTCGCCCTGGGCGACCGCGTGCACCGCGCGGATCAGCTCCTCTGCCGATGAGTCCTTGAGCACGAACCCCGACGCGCCTGCCCGTAGTGCGCCGGACAGCAACTCGTCGTCGTTGAAGGTGGTCAGCGCCAGCACCGGCGGAGAACCGGGTGCGGAAAGTCTGCGGGTGGCTTCGATACCGTCGACCCGTTTCATCCGCAGGTCCATCACCACCACGTCCGGGTGATGCTCGGCCACCGCGTCGGCAACCTCGTCGCCGTCAGTGCATTCGGCGACGATGTTGAATCCGTCCTTGCGGCGCAGTATTCGTCGCAGCCCGGAGCGGACGAGGTCTTGATCGTCGACCAGGAGCACGGAAATCTCGGCGGTGTCCATCTCAGAGCGGACACCGCCGCGAACTCGGGTTCGGGTCGGTTAACGGAATTTCGGCGCGCACCGACCACCCCTCGCGGCTCGGCCCTACGTCGAGCACGCCGCCGAGCAATTCGACTCGTTGACGCATTCCGGCTAGTCCACGTCCATCCTGCGACGCCGGGCCGGCGGCCACTGCGACCGGCACTTCGTTGAGGATGGAGAGCACCGCCGTAGATGTCGAAACCCGTAGGTTGACAATAGCTTTGGAGGCAGGCGCATGTTTGGCTATGTTGGCCAGCGACTCCTGGGTGATGCGGTAGAGTGCCAGACCGACCGCTGCCGATACCCCGGCCTGCTCGCCTTCGGTGTGCAGCGTGACAGCCAGACCGGCCTGGACGAAATCGTCGATGAGGTCGCCGATGTCGGCGATACCGGGTTCCGGGGCAATCTTGGCCGGACCGGCGTCGAGCAGCCCGACCGTGCGGCGGATATCGGCCATTGCCTGGCGTCCCAACCGTTCAGCGTCGGTCAGCGCGACGACCGCGTCGTCGACATCTCGATCTTGTTGTAATGCGTGACGTGCGCCGGTCACATGCAACAACGTGACCGACAGCGAATGCGCGATGACGTCGTGTACCTCGCGCGCGATGCGTCGCCGCTCGTCGACGGCCGCGTGCTGGGCCAGATTGGCCTGCATTTCCTGCTGTTTGACCAACAACTGCGCCTGGGTTCGCACCAGATAGCCCACCAGCCAGCCCAGCGCGAGGACGCTGAGGTACATCGTGAGCATGCCGAGCCGGTGCGCCGCAGTTGCCGCGATGAGCAGTGCCGCGGCCGATGCGGCCGCGAGTGCTCCGTACACCGGCTGGGTCTGCGACCCAACCATTCCTGCCAGCAGCACAAGGAGTAGCGGGGCGAAATCGCTGGCAACGGGTGTCGAGGTCGCGAACAACAGAATTGCGGCTGCGATCCACGCCGTTATCCAGACCAGGGCCGGACTGAACTTGAGCCCAGAGACCAAGAACAACAGGAACGGCGCAGTCGCCAGTGCGGCCGCGATCAGAGCCGCCGGCAGGTCGGTCTGGGGGCGCTGCACGATTGACGCCACCACAATGAGGACCATAGTGGCGTCGGTGACCAGGACGGTCGCCCAGGAGTGGCCGACGGGGATCAGGTCACCGCGCCGTTGGATCAGATCACGCACATGTTCGGATGTCACGCGCAACATCGGCTCATCGTAGAAGGGACCGGCACCGCACACATCCTGCCTCGGGCGGACTTCGACTCCGACCGTAGTAGGAGGCCGAAAACCGGACTGCGGCATGATGTCGAGGCCACCAAACTTTCCTAGCGTCGTTGACATGACATGGCAACAACACCACGAGCGGATGGCCTTCATGGCCGACGTGATCGATCGCGCCGCCGAGAACCCCGAGGCGGCACTTGATTTCAACGGCAGCATGCCCGACGTCGAGCGGCTGTTCGGCAGCGAGGAAGGCCTGTTGTTGTCGCTGCAGCAGCGCTGGGTGACGGCGCTGACGGCAAGGCTGGACGACGATATTCCCGGCGAACAAGCCCGTTCCGAGCTTGCCGCCCGCGAGCCGGGGCTACGGGCAGTGCTGGATGCGGCTGCGGGGCGTTCGCTATGGGTTCGCTCCGTGCAACGCGACGAGCAGCAGATCGTCGCGGCCTTTGGCAAGCAGACCGTTGCCTGAGCTGCTTGCGCCCACCGCCCGGTTCACCAGCTGCTACGCCGCACTGGTGGTACTGGGATGGATTGTGGTGGCCGCCGCGGGAAACCTGGCGGTTCCCCAGTTGGAGCGGGTCGTCGGCTCGCATGCCAGGTCGTTCATGCCCGCCGCGGCCGCCAGCGCTGTCGCGGCGAGGCGATCAGCTGAGCTGTTCGGCGACGCATCCAGCAACAACCTCAACTACATTGTGCTGCAACGCGATCAGCCGCTACGGCGGGCCGACCGGCACTACTACGACAGTCTGGTCGCCGCGTTGCGTGCTGACACCAAACACGTCTACTCGATCACCGACCTGTGGGCGGACCCGGTCACCGAATCGGCGGCGCAAAGCCGCGACGGCTGCGCGGCCGACCTCATGCTGCGGTTGTCGGGGATGTTGGGGACCTCGCAGGCCAGCGACGCCATCGCCGTCGTCCGCGACACGGCGGTTCGCCTCGGTCCGCCGCCGGGCTTACATGTGTACGTCACCGGGCCGGGCAGCACGCTCACCGACGAGTTCGCCGCGATCGATCACCAGATGCTGCTGATCACCGCGGCGACGGTGATGGTGATCATGCTGCTGTTGCTGATCGTCTACCGTTCGCCGGTGGCCGCGGCCATCCCGTTGATCTCGGTGGGCCTGGCGCTGGCCGTGGCCCGCCCACTGGTGGCGGCACTCGGCAATCACGGACTGGTCGAGGTGTCGCTGTTCTCGGTCGCATTGGTTGCGGCGATGATCCTCGGCGCGGGAACCGATTACGCGATCTTTCTGATCGGTCGCTACCACGAAGGCCGTCGACGCGGAACCGACCATGGCACCGCGCTGGTCGACGCCTATCGCGGGGTGGCGCCGGTGGTCATCGGCTCGGCGCTGACCATGGCCACCGCGCTGGGGTGTTTGAGCCTGGCTCAGGTCGGTATGTTTCGTAGCACCGGAATACCTTGTGCGATAGGTGTTTTAGTCGGCATGTTGGCCGCCTTGACGCTGACCCCGGCATTGATCGGTTTGGCCAGCCGGCGCGGCAATCTGGAGCCCCGGCGATCGGTCATCGGCCGTCGTTGGCGGCGCCTCGGCGTGGTCGTCGCCCGCTGGCCGGGACCTGTGCTGGTGGCCAGCGGCGGGCTGATCATCATCTTGATCTTGCCGCTCATCGGTATGCGGACCGGCTGGAACGAACCAGCGGCAACCCCGGCGGGCACCGAATCCAACCTCGGCTACGTGGCCATGGATCGGCACTTTCCGGCGAACCGGCTGCTGCCTGACGTGGTAACGGTGCAAGCCGACCACGATCTGCGCAACCCGGCAGGGTTGATCGCCGTCGAGCGGATCACCCGGCAGATCATGGCCATTCCCGGGGTTCGGATGGTGCAGTCGGCCAGCCGACCGGCGGGCACGGTTCCCGAGGAAGCCACCCTGAGCAATCAGGCCGGGGTGCTCGGTCAGCAGTTCGGCGGCGATACAGACGGCCTGGTCCAACGATTGCGGCGCATCGGTGACCTGGACGCGACCTTGTCGCAGATGACCGCCGCGGTGGACCAGCTGAGCCGCGGGATGCAAGGAAGCGCCAGTGGCCTGCGTGAAGTAGGTTCTGGTGCTGACGATATGCGCGCCGGTATCGATGGCCTGCACCGCAATGTCGATGAGGTGTCGGGATATCTCGCCCCGCTGCGCAACCTCATCGACGCCACCCCGGATTGCGGGGCTAACGCGATCTGCTCGCTGGTGTCACGCGTCGTCGAACCCGTCGACAGCGTAGTGCGCAGCACAGGCGAGTTATCCACCGGCGCAGGCAAACTGACGACCGGCTCGGGTATCGTCACTACGGCGTTCGCCGGCCTGCCACCGACTCTGCAGTCGATGCGCGACGTGCTGGACCAGGCTAAGGCGGCGACTCACGACTTGCGCGGCGTCATCAATTCGATTGCGCCGCAGATGCGCCAGCTTTCGGACTACCTGCGGGAGATTGACGCGGGCTTCCGCGGCAGTGCCGCAAGCGGCTTCTACCTGCCCACCCGTGCGCTGTCCGACCCACGGTATCGGGAGGCGTTGAACGACTTGGTATCTCGGGATGGCCGCTCGACGTATCTGGTGGTCTATGGCGAGGGCCAGGAATGGGGCGTCGACGGCGCACAGCGCACCCGCCAGATCCAGACCGCGGTCGCCGAGGCCACCAAGGAAGGGACCCTGACCCCGGTGTCGGTGGGCTTGGCCGGGGTCGGTCCGGCCACCCGCGACCTGCAGGGTCTTGTGCATGGCGACATCGTGCTGCTGGTGGCGACGACGCTGGCGCTGATTTTTCTGATCGTGGCGGTGATGCTGCGCAGCCCGGTAGCGGCGGTTGTAGTGGTCGGCACCGTCATCGTGTCTTACGCCTCTGCGCTGGGCGTCAGCGTGTTGATCAGCCGGCAGCTGTTCGGCCAACCACTGCACTGGGCCGTCGCGCCGATGGCGTTCATCGCGCTGGTCGCCGTCGGTGCCGACTACAACCTGCTGTTGGCGATGCGGATCCGGGAGGAACTTCGGGCCGGGATCCGCACCGGCGTCATCCGCGCATTCGCCGGCACCGGTGGTGTGGTGACCTCCGCCGGCATCGTCTTCGGGATCACGATGTTCGCCTTGGCTGGCAGCACAGTGCTCAGCATCGAACAGGTCGGTATGACCGTCGGGATCGGGCTTCTGCTCGACACCCTGATCGTCCGGACTTTCCTGATGCCGTCGCTGGTGGCGCTACTGGGACGCTGGTTCTGGTGGCCACGCCTGCCCGGCCGTCCACCCGGCCGGCGGTTCACTGCGACCTCAGCTAACTGGGCGACACGCCGAGTGGGGTCGGGCCTGTCGACGTGACCTGGGCTTACGGTATGAATGTGCTGGATCTGGAACCGCGGGGCCCGCTACCGCCGGAGATCTATTGGCGACGCAGGGGATTGGCGGTGGGCATTGCGGTCGTCGTGGTCGGCATTGTGATCGCAATTATCGTCGCCGTGCTGAGCAACAGTGCCGGCGCCCACACCACCGGCGGCAAGTCTGGCGCTGCGGCCGCGCAGCAGCCCCCGGCCGCAGCCGGAGCCGCCCCAGAGGTCAAGAGCCCGGTGGTGCCGCCGGCGGGACAGAACTCCGACCAGCCGGGCGAGACGCCGACGGCAGCCGTGCAGCCACCGCCGGTGCTCAAGGAAGGCGACGACTGCCCCGATTCCACGCTGGCAGTTCTGGGTCTGACCAACGCGCCCCAGTACTTCATCGGCGACCAGCCGAAATTCGCGATGGTGGTGACCAATATCGGGCTGGTGGCCTGCAAGCGTGACGTCGGCGCGGCCGTGCTGGCGGCCTACGTCTACTCGCTGGACAACAAGCGGCTGTGGTCCAACCTGGACTGTGCGCCCTCCAACGAGACACTGGTCAAGACGTTCGCGCCGGGCGAGCAGGTGACTACCGCCGTGACCTGGACCGGCATGGGGTCTGCTCCGCACTGTCCGCTGCCACGGCCGCCGATAGGACCCGGTACCTACAACCTTGTCGTGCAGCTGGGAAACCTGCGCTCGGCCGCAATCCCGTTCGTCCTGGCGCCGCCGCCACCACCGGGCGCCGTACCTCCGCAGGCGCCTGGAATGCCCGGCCCGGCGGCGGTCGGGCCGCCGCCTGGTCCGCCGCCTCGCCCCGGCGGCTAACCGAGCGGGTCGGCGATGGTCGACTCGGCCAGATGCGAGAGCCCCTCGCGAACCTGCCGTGCCCAGATCGCACCGATCCCCTCGACCGCCTCCAGATCGCTGGCACTGGCCGCTAGCAGACCCTGCAACGACCCGAACTCGCGGACCAGCCGGTCGGCGTGAGCGAACTGCAGCCGGGGGATACCGGCCATCGCGCGATAACCGCGTGAGTTCATCGCCGAGTCTTGGGCCTCATCCGTCGGCGGATATCCGAAAACCTTTGCCAGCGCGGTGAAGTCGATTAACTCGGTGTCGGACAGGTTATCCAGCTCGTCGAGGATTGCCTCGACCTCCTCCTTGGACAACGGTTCGGGGTTGGCGTGGTAGTCGCGCACGATCAGCTCTCGCGCGATGTCGTTGCCGCCGAGCAATTCCTCCAGCTGAAGCCGCAGCTGACGACCATCGGTGCCCAGCTCGACGGCGTCGTAGTCGATCACCAGACCGATCCGGCGGACCAGCTCGAGTCGCTGCACGACGGTCATCACATCGCGCAGCGTGACGAAGTCCTCGATCTCGGCCCGTGACAGTTGTCCGCTGACCTCGTCGAGCCGGGTCTTATACCGTTCCAGCGTGGCGAGGGCCTGGTTGGCTCTCGACAAGATAGTCGCCGAATCGGCCAGCACGTGGCGTTCGCCGCCGAGGTAGACGGTCACGATGCTCATCGAATGGCTGACCGAGATCACTGGGTAGCCGGTCTGGATGGCGGCCCGCTCGGCCGAGCGGTGCCGGGTCCCGGACTCGTCGGTGGGTATCGACGGGTCCGGCACCAGCTGCACGTTGGCCCGCAGGATCCGGCTGCCGTCGGTGGACAGCACCACCGCACCGTCCATCTTGCACAGCTCCCGCAACCTGGTCGGCGCATACCGCACGTCGAGAGAGAAGCCACCGTCGCAGATCGTCTCCACGCTGTCGTCGCATCCGAGGACTATCAGAGCACCGGTCCGGCCGCGCAGGATGCGTTCCAGGCCGTCGCGCAGTGCGGTTCCCGGCGCCAGCCGTGCGACGGCCTCGCGCAGGGTGGGACGCGGCGCCGGCAGGGCGCCGATTGTCGTTACTTTGCCAGCAGTCATTGCCAGTCATTCTGCGCTATTGTCCAGTCGTCGTGGTGAGGTTGGTGCGTTGGCGCGGTGCTCGGCGATATTGAGCATGTGCTCTAGCGCGGCGACGATGTTGGCCGCCTCCAGCGCCTGCAAGCCCGTTGGCACCGCATCACAGCCCGGCGGTATCAGCGCGGTGGTGAACCCCTGCCGGGCGGCTTCGGCCAGCCGACGCTCCATGCCGCTAACCCGTCGCAGATCGCCCGCCAAACCGACTTCACCGATCATCACCGCGGTGGCCGGTAACGGCAGGTTGACGTACGCCGAAGCCAGCGCGATCGCGACCGCCAGATCCGATGACGGATCGGTCAGCCGCATACCGCCCACGGTGGACAGGTAGACGTCGTTAACCGCGATCTTGAGGCGGGCGTGTTTTTCCAGCACCGCGGCGATCATCGCCGCCCGGGCGTGGTCGATCCCGCTGACGGCGCGTCGCGGCGAGCCGCCCGAGGGCGTTGCCAGCAACGCCTGAACTTCGCCGATCAAAGGTCGCTTACCGTCCAGGGTCGCCGTGATGGCGGTCCCCGCGACGGGCTGCGGCCGCTGGTCCAGAAAAAGCCCGGATGGGTCGGCGACACCCTCAATCCCGTTGTCTTGCAATAGAAAACAACCGACTTCATCGGCTGCGCCGAATCGATTCTTGACACCGCGGACCATCCGCAGCAGCGAGTTGCGGTCACCCTCGAAATGCAGCACGACGTCGACCAGGTGTTCCAGCGAGCGGGGCCCGGCGATGGCCCCGTCCTTGGTGACATGGCCGACGAGGATCAGCGGCACACCGGTCGTCTTCGCTGCGGCGGTCAGCGCGGTGGTCACCGCGCGCACCTGGGTGACACCGCCGGCCACGCCGTCGGCGTCAGTGCTGGACATGGTCTGCACCGAGTCGATGACGACCAGCGTGGGCTGCACGGCGTCGATGTGGCTCAGCACCGCCTGTAGGTCGGACTCGGCGGCCAGGTAAAGCTCGTGATGGCTGCAGCCGGTCCGGTCGGCGCGCATCCGGATCTGGCCCCGCGACTCCTCGCCGGAGACATACAAAGCGCGCTGCCCTGCCTCTGCCCATTGATGGGCGACCTTGAGCAGCAGCGTCGACTTGCCCACCCCCGGATCGCCGGCGAGCAGGGTGACCGAGCCCGGCACCACCCCGCCGCCCAGCACCCGGTCGAGCTCATCGATACCGGTGGGGCAATGACAGGTGCCGCGGGGTTCGATGGAACTGATCGGAACCGCAGCCGAAGAAGTGGCCACCGAGTGGCGGGTGGCGCTTCGGACAGCGCTGAGTACCGCCACTTCGTCAACGGAGCCCCAGCTGCCGCACTCCAGGCAGCGCCCTACCCACTTGGCGGTGACGTGGCGACATTCCGAACAGCGGTACTGCGAACGTGCCTTGGCCACCTGGTGACCGTATCCGGCAGCGCCGACAGATCTAGGGATGCTCGGCCGATAACGGCGGACCCTCGGGCGCCGAAATCGGCACCGCCAGGCTCACGCTGCCAGCCTTCTCGAAATCGAAGGTGAAGTTGTAGTTCGGGCCGTTGGTGATCTGCTTTTCCAGTGCCACCGTCGCCTTGACGGTTTCGGCGGCCTCGACGGCGTCCACGGCCTTCCGGTTCTGCCCGCTTGGAGTGCCGACGAAAAGCGTCCCACCGGCGGGTAACGTGGGATTGCCGGTCACGGTCACCTTGCCGATATCGGTGGAGATGCCGACCAGCTTGTCGGCAACATCCGGCGACTGGTTGATGACAACAAGCACCAAGTCCACCGTTGCGCCCGGGCGCAGAAAGTCGGTGTTCTGTTGCGCCTGGATCCGGACATTGCGCAGCGCGACGTTCTTGATCACCGCCTGGTTCCCGTCGACGGCGGACTCCTGGCTGGCGGTCTGGGAGAGCTGACCGGCGCTGCAGCCGGCGAGCGCGACGGCGCCGATGAGGCCACCCGCCGCAAGGGCGGCGACCCTGGTTGCGCGGCGGTTCGAGCGGGGTTTCGAGTCGCGGTAGTCGAAGCGATTCACTCAAAGCCTCCTGCTCGGCCGACTCATGGCACTGAATTCTTATGGCTCAACCTTCGACTATGCACAGTAGTAGGTCGATAAGACGGGCGGTAGCTGAGGTCTCAGAGCAGCGCAGTATGATCTTCTGCGTGCCGAACAGCGCAAACCTGGAGCCCTCCGGGGGGCGCCCATCGGGTTCCCGATAGGCCGGTGCCTTGCATGAATTTTCCCGTCTGTCAACCCCCTCTCTTCACGTGCGGTGGCCTCTGACCTGCACCGTTGTTCCGCACGTGTCGGAGCCGCGTGTTAGCATGGAGTAACGAAAGGGGCCCGAATCAGATGATTTTCAAGGTCGGAGACACCGTTGTCTATCCACACCACGGTGCTGCGTTAATCGAGGCGATCGAAACCCGAACCATTAAAGGGGAACAAAAGGAATATCTCGTCTTGAAAGTGGCGCAGGGCGACCTGACCGTTCGGGTGCCCGCTGACAACGCCGAGTACGTCGGCGTCCGCGATGTGGTCGGTGAGGAAGGCCTTGACAAGGTGTTCCAGGTGCTGCGTGCGCCGCACACGGAAGAGCCGACCAACTGGTCCCGCCGCTACAAGGCCAATCTCGAGAAGCTGGCCTCCGGTGATGTCCACAAGGTCGCCGAGGTGGTGCGCGACCTGTGGCGCCGCGACCAGGAACGCGGCCTGTCCGCAGGCGAGAAGCGCATGCTGGCCAAGGCCCGGCAGATCCTGGTCGGCGAGCTGGCACTGGCCGAAAGCACCGACGACGCCAAGGCGGAAACCATCCTCGACGAGGTTCTGGCCGCCGCGTCTTGAATCCCTGACGCGCAGGGGCCTGGGTGACGGACACAGTCGCGGTGGTCCCGGCCGCTGGCTCGGGTCAACGGCTGGCCGGCGGTGTGCCCAAGGCGTTCTTTCACCTTGACGGACGCACGCTGGTTGAACGCGCCGTCAGCGGCCTAATTGAGTCTGGTGTGGTCGACCGCGTCGTGGTCGCGGTGCCGCCTGACCGCACCGGCCAGGCCAAATTGATCCTCGGCCGCGAGGCGACCGTCGTCGTTGGTGGGGCGAATCGCAGCGAGTCGGTGAGCCGGGCGTTGGCGGCGGTCGCAGACGCAGAACAACCCAACTTCGTGCTGGTCCACGATGCCGCGCGGGCGCTGACGCCGCCCGGGTTGGTGGTGCGTGTGGTTGAGGCGCTGCACTCCGGGCATTCGGCTGTCGTGCCTGCGCTGCCGCTTTCCGACACCGTCAAGGCCGTCGACGCCAACGGGGTGGTGTTGGGGACGCCGGAGCGGGCCAGCCTGCTAGCCGTGCAGACCCCGCAGGGATTCGCCACCGAACTGCTGCTGCGTGCATACCAGCGAGCCGCTGACCTTACTGGGGCGGACTTCACCGACGACGCGTCCATGGTCGAGCACATCGGCGGTCAGGTACAGGTGGTCGACGGCGACCCGTTGGCCTTCAAGATCACCACTCGGTTGGACATCTTGCTGGCGCAAGCGATCGTGAAGCAGTGAGCGTGCGGATAGGTCTGGGCACCGACGTGCACGCGATCGAAGCCGGTAGGCCGTGCTGGCTGATCGGTCTGCTGTTTCCCGACGCCGACGGGTGCGCCGGGCATTCCGACGGCGACGTTGCCGTGCACGCGTTGTGCGACGCGCTGCTCTCGGCGAGCGGACTGGGCGACATCGGCGACGTGTTCGGTGTCGACGACCCACGCTGGGCCGGGGTCAGCGGGGTCGACATGCTGCGCCAGGTGGCCGACCTGGTCGCCGGGCAGGGCTACCGGGTCGGCAATGCGGCGGTGCAGGTCATCGGCAACCGTCCCAGAGTCGGCCCGCGCCGCGCCGAGGCGCAGCGAGTGTTGTCAGACCTGCTGGACGCGCCGGTGTCGGTGTCGGCCACCACCACCGACGGGCTGGGGCTGACCGGTCGCGGTGAGGGCCGGGCCGCGATCGCCACGGCTTTGCTGATCGAGATCGAAGGAACCGCCGGCTAGTTGCCGCGATGACAAGGGTCTTTCGCATCCGGCTGATCGTTTCCCTCGTTCCGGAGAGCACATGCCGTATCCGGTGAGCTTTGTGAATCGAATCGACTCCGTGGCGCCCACGCTGGTCATCGGCACAGCTATGGCCCGGTAAGCTGGCACGTCGTGACCGATCGCGCCGACCTGCGGCTATACGACACGGCAACCGGTGCCGTGCGTGATTTCGTTCCGCTGCGGCCCGGGCATGTCTCGATCTACCTGTGCGGCGCCACCGTGCAAGGTCTGCCGCACATCGGCCACGTACGCAGCGGCGTGGCGTTCGACATCCTGCGCCGCTGGCTGATGGCGCGGGGCTGCGACGTCGCATTCATCCGCAACGTCACCGACATCGACGACAAAATCCTCAACAAGGCCGCCGCGGCGGGCCGGCCGTGGTGGGAATGGGCCGCCACCTACGAGCGGGCGTTTTCCGCCGCCTACGACGCCCTGGGCGTCTTGCCGCCGTCGGCCGAGCCGCGGGCCACCGGCCACATCACCCAGATGGTGGAGTTGATCGAGCGGCTGATTGAGACTGGCAACGCCTATACCGGCTGTGGCGATGTCTACTTCAACGTACTGAGCTACCCCGAATACGGCCAGCTGTCCGGACACAAGATCGACGACGTGCACCAAGGCGAGGGAGTGGCTACTGGCAAGCGTGATCAGCGCGACTTCACGCTGTGGAAGGGCGCCAAGCCCGGTGAGCCGTCGTGGCCCACGCCGTGGGGACGTGGACGTCCGGGCTGGCACACCGAATGCGTGGCGATGGCACACGAATATCTGGGCGCTGAGTTCGATATCCATTGCGGCGGAATGGATTTAGTCTTCCCGCATCACGAGAACGAGATTGCTCAAAGCCGTGCTGCTGGCGACGGGTTCGCCCGCTACTGGTTGCACAATGGCTGGGTCACCATGGGTGGCGAGAAGATGAGCAAGTCGCTGGGCAACGTGTTGGCGATCCCGGCCATGTTGCAGCGTGTTCGGCCCGCCGAGCTGCGGTACTACCTCGGCAGCGCGCATTACCGCTCGATGCTGGAGTTCTCCGAGACCGCGTTACACGACGCGGTCAACGCCTACATGGGGATCGAAGACTTCCTGCACCGGGTGCGCAACCGGGTCGGTGCCATCGAACCGGGGCAGTGGACGCCGCAGTTCGCCGCAGCACTCAACGACGACCTGGCGGTGCCGGTCGCGCTCGCCGAGGTGCACCACGCCCGCGCGGAGGGCAACCGGGCACTTGACGCCGGTGACCACGACGGCGCGATGGCCAACGCCGCCGCCATCCGCGCGATGATGGGCATTCTCGGCTGCGACCCGCTCGACGAACGCTGGGAGTCACACGACGAGACGTCGGCCGCGCTGGCAGCGGTCGACGTGCTGGTGCGCTCCGAGGTGCAGCGGCGCGAGCAGGCCCGCGAGCAGCGCGACTGGAAGTTGGCCGACGAGATCCGAGACCGGCTCAAGGACGCCGGTATCGAGGTCACCGACACTCCCGATGGCCCGCAGTGGTCGCTGGGTTCCCAAGCCGATGGCCGGTAATTCGCGGCGCCGCGGAGCGGTCCGCAAAGCCGGCACCAAGAAAGGGCCGACCGTCGGCTCCGGCGGCCAACGACGCCGCGGGCTAGAAGGCCGCGGCGCCACTCCGCCCGCGCACATGCGGCCCTATCATCCGGCCGCCAAGCAGCTCAAAGCGCGGCAGCGCCGGCCCGCGCGCTCGCGCTTGGACGACAAGGTCGAAACGGTCCTGGGACGAAACCCGGTGTTGGAATGCCTGCGCGCGGGGGTTCCGGCGACCGCGCTCTACGTTGCGCTCGGAGCCCAGGCCGACGAGCGGCTCACCGAATCCGTCACGTTGGCAGCCGATTCCGGTATCGCGATCCTCGAAGTGCCGCGCACCGACCTGGATCGGATGACGACCAATGGCCTGCATCAAGGGATCGCTTTACAGGTGCCGCCCTACGAGTACCTCCATCCCGACGAGCTGCTTGAAGTAGCCTTGGATACCCCACCCGCATTGCTGGTCGCATTGGACAACATCTCCGATCCGCGCAACCTGGGTGCGATCGTTCGGTCGGTCGCGGCGTTCGCTGGTCATGGGGTGTTGATCCCGCAGCGGCGCTCCGCCTCGGTGACAGCGGTGGCCTGGCGCACCAGCGCCGGCGCTGCTGCGCGGATTCCTATCGCGCGGGCGACCAATCTCAATCGGACACTGAAGGATTGGGCCGATCGCGGTCTGCAGCTAATCGGGCTGGATGCCGACGGCGACACCGTCCTCGACGATTTGGACGCCGA
>DASZKQ010000476.1:0-2623 GCA_035552835.1 Mycobacterium sp.
GCGCTGCGGTTCGCTGCGGTAGCGGGAGGGCTTGCCGTTGATCTTGCAGATCCGCCAGATCAGCTTGGCCAGCGGGTTCATCAAACCGGTGTCGTGGCAAAGCATCCGGACGTCGCCGAACATGTCACGCAGCATCTGCCGTGCCTCGGGTGAACGGAAGAAGATATCCTTGCGCACCTCGCGCGGAATATCGAATTCTTTCCAGAACACCTTCGGCGGCACGATGATCGCCGAGCACAGGATCCGCATCGTGAGCGGTACATACAGCGAAAGCCAGAAGCGCTTGCGGCGCGGCAGGTTCGGCACACGCTTGCGCAGGTACTCGTGCGCGAACGAGATGTGGCGGGCTTCCTCGGCCACGTGGATGGCCATCACCCGCTCCATGATCGGGTGCAGCTCCTTGCCCTCGCGCAGCACGTTCTTCTGGGTGTGGTCGATGGGCTCTTCGCCGGCCAGGATGCCGAACCAGAACGGGATCGGCAGCGGCCCGGCCACCAGCGGAATGAACGGTTGAATCCATTTCAGCATGCGCGGCATGCCGGGCACGTCGGCGCCGATGTGGTTCACCATCTCCTGGAACATCATCGTGTGGTTGCACTCTTCGACCGCTTCGTGCAGGCAGTACCGGTACTCCGGTGATCCGTTGGGCACCCAGAACGCGTACTCCATCAGGCCGCGGATCAGGATGGACTCAAAGTGCAGACCGGTCTTGGCGACGTTCGCCTGACGCCACATGCCGATTTCGATCTGGCGTTCTTCCGACTGCGCCTGGTACCACGGGTGCCGGCCCAGCGGGTCGGTCACCGGCAGTTTCCAGCGCGGGTCGTTGTCGACGACCGCGAACTCGGGGGACGTCCAGTCGATGTCGGTGTACGGGTTGAAATTTCGCCGCACCGACCCCTCGGACAGTGTGGTGAGCATCTCCACGTACTTCGGGTCGTCCAGGACATCCATGTTGCGACGCCAACGTCGCACAATCTTGGTCCGTGCCCGCTTTTGGGCGGTTCCTGCCTGGGCCATTCCCAGCCTCCCCAATGAGGTTTACATTTGGATGCGCTATGTCCAACGACAGTACCGCAGGTATCGGCAATCTTCTAGACCCTTGATAGCCACTGTGGCCCACCCGTGAACATGTGTACACTGTGACCTGCATCACACCCGGTCGCATGTGACTAACATCGCCGACCGCGTGATCGTCAGCCTTGGCCCGGTCACTAACCTGGTGATCATGGCTGACGCACTGACGATTCCCGACAACATCAAACCCGATGACGGACGCTTCGGCTCCGGCCCGTCGAAGGTCAGACCCGAACAACTGCAAGTTCTCTCCACCAGCGCCGCCGCCCTTTTCGGCACCTCTCACCGCCAGGCGCCGGTGAAAGACTTGGTCGGCCGGGTACGCGACGGGTTGCGGGACTACTTCTCGGTGCCGGACGGCTACGAGGTGGTGCTGGGCAACGGCGGAGCGACGGCGTTCTGGGATGCCGCGGCATTCGGGCTGATCGACAAGCGGTCGTTGCACCTGAGCTATGGCGAGTTCAGCTCGAAGTTCGCTTCCGCGGTCACCAAGAATCCGTTCGTCGGCGAGCCGATTGTCATCAAGGCCGACCCTGGCAGCGCGCCCGAGCCGCAGAGCGACCCGTCGGTCGATGTGATCGCATGGGCGCACAACGAGACCTCGACGGGGGTCGCGGTGCCGGTAACGCGGCCCGACGGCGCCGGCGATGCGCTGATCGTCATCGATGCCACCTCCGGCGCCGGCGGCCTGCCCGTCGACATCGCCGACACCGATGCCTACTACTTCGCACCGCAGAAGAACTTCGCCAGTGACGGCGGACTGTGGCTGGCGATCCTGAGCCCGGCCGCGCTGGGCCGGATCGAGGCCATCGCCGAGTCCGGGCGATGGGTGCCGGACTTTTTGTCGCTGCCAATCGCGGTGGAGAACAGCCTCAAGAACCAGACCTACAACACTCCGGCCATCGGCACGCTGGTGTTGCTGGCCGAACAGATCGAGTGGCTACTGGGCCACGGCGGGCTGGAGTGGGCGGTTAAACGCACAGCAGACTCGTCGCAGCGGTTGTACAGCTGGGCGCAAGAACGGCCCTACACGACGCCCTTCGTGGCTGAGCCGCGGCTGCGCTCGCAGGTAGTGGGCACAATCGACTTCAACGACGACGTCGACGCCGCGGCGGTCGCCAAGGTGCTGCGAGCCAACGGCATCGTCGACACCGAGCCGTACCGCAAACTCGGGCGCAACCAGTTGCGGGTCGCGATGTTCCCCGCCGTCGAACCTGACGACGTCAGCGCACTCACCGAGTGCATCGACTGGGTGGTCGAGCGGCTTTAGTTCGCTTTGGAGAAAAGAAGCCCAGGTGGCTACCGCGTGTCAGCACGGTAACGGCCGCTGACTGCACTAGAGTTCGCAGCTGACAGGCCTGGCGCGCTGGTCTGCGAGGAGCCTGCGAGGAGACACCATGCGGGAACTCACGATCGTCGGACTCGATGTAGATGGCAAACACATCATCTGCGAGAACACTCGAGACAACGGGGATCCGGGCGAGAAGTTCAAGATTCGTGTCGACGACCGGCTAAGGGCGGCTGTGCGCGGCGACGGGGCCCGGGT
>DASZKQ010000477.1:0-2386 GCA_035552835.1 Mycobacterium sp.
CCGCTGCGGTGCCGCCCGGATGCGGCATACCTGATCACCGGCGGCATGGGTGCGCTTGGTCTGCTGATAGCCGGTTGGCTCGCGGATCGCGGCACGCGTCGTCTGATACTGGCCGGCCGCACGCCGCTGCCACCGCGTCGTGACTGGGACAGCGCCACCGCTGACGCCGACACGAAGCACAAGATCGCCGCCATCCAGGCGCTGGAATCGCGTGGGGTCTCGGTCGATGCGGTGGCTCTCGACGTGGGTTCGCGCGATGCGGTGCAGGCGCTTGTGGCGAAGCGGGACGCCGACGGAGCCCCTCCGATCCGCGGTGTCATCCATGCGGCCGGAATCACCGACGCCCAACTCCTGACCGAGGTCACCGAGAGCCGTCTTCGGCACACCATGTCGCCGAAAATCGCTGGCGCGCAGGCGTTGCACCAGGTTTTTCCGCCCGGTAGCCTCGACTTCTTGTTCATGACCGCCGCGGCCGGAGCGGTGTTCGGTGTGCCGGGGCAGGGTGCCTACGCGGCGGCCAATGCCTACCTGGACGGACTGGCCCAGGCGCGTCACCGGCAGGGCTGCCACACGGTCAGCCTGGACTGGGTGGTCTGGCGGGGACTCGGGTTCGGCTCGGACGCCCAAATCGCGATGCAGGAACTCGAACGGTTGGGCTCACGGCCCGTCACCCCGGACGAAGCCTTCACGGCCTGGGAGTACTTGGAGCGCTACGACGTCGCTCAAGCCGTGATGGCTCCGCTGCCGTCGTCCGACGCGCCGGTGGCACACGACGCGCCGGCGATATCGCCGGCATGGTCGGAGATGCCGGCCGAGCAGGTGCTGTGTGAACTCGAGGCCGGGCTGCGAACCATCCTTGCCCGCGAGCTGCATATGCTGGAAGGCGAGCTCGCAGTGGACCTCCCGTTTGCGGAGCTGGGCCTCAACTCGGTGATGGCAATGTCGGTTCGCCGAGACACCGAGCAGTTCGTCGGCATCGAGCTGTCGGCGACAATGCTTTTCAACTATCCGACGATCGTTGCATTAGCAGAGAATCTGGCCAAAAAGCTTCTACCACCGACAGATTCGGACAACGACATCGACACGCTGGGCGACTCGGACGGCGGCAGTGTGTTGGATGACCTGTTCGACAGCGTGGAGTCGGCTCCGGCTGGTAGTGAGAGGGGTATCTGATGAAGGGCTCCCGGCAGGGTGCATCCAGCCGCTTGGAGGTAGTGTCATGACTTCGCCTTACGACGAGGAAGCCCTTCGGCACTGGCTGGTCGACTACCTCGTGACCAACGTCGGCTGCAGTCCCTACGACATCGACTTCGATGCGTCGATGAGTGATCTTGGTCTGGGCTCGCGCGACGCAGTTGTGCTCTCCGGTGAGCTGTCCGAGCTGCTCGGTCGCAAAGTTTCGCCGGTGGAATTCTGGGAGCACCCGTCAATCGGTGATTTGGCGCGGTTTCTCAGCGGGTCCGAATCCAGCGCAGAGCCCATCCGTCAGTCGGATCATCGAACCAGCATGGACGAGCCGATCGCGGTGATCGGCTTGGGCTGCCGATTCCCCGGTGGGGTCCACGGGCCGGAAGAGTTCTGGCAGTTCTTATCTGAAGGCCGGAATGCGGTGGGAGAGTTGCCGCCGGATCGGTGGGCGCCATTCGACGACGGCTCCCCAGAGGTTGCGGCGACGCTGGCCCGCACCACACGTTCGGGATCGTTCTTAGCCGACGTCGACGCCTTCGACGCAGACTTCTTCGAAGTTTCCAGCCGCGAAGCCGTCAAGATGGACCCGCAGCAGCGTCTGCTGCTCGAAGTAGCATGGGAGGCACTCGAACACGCCGGAATTCCGCCGGGTTCGCTGCGCCGCTCACAAACCGGCGTCTTCGCTGGAGCGTGCTACGCCGACTATGGATACCTGGCAGCGCTCGATCTGCCAAGTGTCGACGCGTGGAGTAATTCCGGTGGCGCGCTGAGCATCATCGCCAATCGGCTGTCGTATTTCCTGGATCTTCGTGGGCCTTCTGTCACCGTTGACACCGCGTGTTCGTCATCGATCGTCGCTTTGCATCTCGCGTGTCAGAGCTTACGAATCGGGGATGCGGATTTGGCTCTTGCGACAGGGGTGAACCTGTTGTTGGCGCCCGGAGTCTTTCGCGGCTTCGATCAAACGGGCGCGTTGTCGCCCACTGGTGCTTGCCATGCGTTCGACGCGGATGCCGATGGGTTCGTCCGCGGTGAGGGCTGCGGAGTCGTCGTGCTCAAGCGACTGAGTGATGCAGTGCGCGACGGGGATCGGCTGCTGGCAGTGGTCCGGGGCTCGGCAGTCAACCAGGACGGCCGGTCCAACGGCCTGTTGGCCCCAAACCCTGCCGCGCAGATGGCGGTGCTGCGTACGGCTTAC
>DASZKQ010000478.1:0-5550 GCA_035552835.1 Mycobacterium sp.
CCCTCGGCCAGGAAGAAGAAGTCGAACAGCCCGCGTTCGGCGGTGCGGGCCAAATGTATGAACGAGTCGAACTCGATCTGGCTGCCCGCGGCGGGATCGGTCCACACGGTGGTGTTGTTGACGCCCGGGAAGTGGGCGGCCAGGTGAATCGGCTTGCGGTGCTTGCCTTCACGTGTATTCATTCGCCTATCCCCCAACGCTGCGCGATCAGCTGGTGTGAACGCAGCCGGTCTTCATGGCAGTGTGTTACCGACGTGACGACCAGTTCGTCGGCGCCGGTTAGTCGTTGCAGCGCGCATAGCCGGTCTGCGACCTCATCCGGATCACCGACGAATTGCGTTTCCAGCCTGTCCTTTACCACGGGCAGTTGTTCATCGGTCAGCGGCGGGCAATCGTCCGGAGCCGGGTAGGGCATGGCGCCGATTCCGGTTCGGATGGAATACACCCACTGTCCGTAACCGGTGGCGAGATGCCTTGCGGTGGCATTGTCGTCGGCAACAACGATGTCGGCAGAGACCACGACGTAGGGCTGCTGTAGCAAGGCCGATGGGACGAACGAATCACGGTATGCGTCGATGGCCTCCAGCGCGGTCGCCGGGGTGATGTGATAGCTCGCCACGAACGGCAGCCCGCGCGCGCCGGCCTGCCTGGCGCTTTGCCCCCGGGTGCTGCCGAAGATCCACGGTGTCAGCCCGGATCGCTCCCCCGGGACCGTGTGCACGTCGAAACCCTCGACCTCATAGGTACCGTCCAGCATCGCGATGATGTCGCCGAGTTGCTCAGCGAAGTCAGGCGCCACGGCCTCCGGCTGCTGCAAGATCCCCATGGTCGCCTGCACCCGCTCCTTATCGAGCAGCCCGCGCAGGTCGAACGGCAGCGGGATCACCACACCGTCGACTTCGCGCCACTGCCGCGGCGGGCGGGTTTTGGCCGATGGCGGCTTCGGCTTGAACCCGGTGTCGCGTCGTTGCCCCCGTCCGACGCCAAAGTCGATGCGGCCCGGATAGAAGGCGTCCAGCATGCCGAAGCTCTCCACCACCGCAGCGGCCGTGGTGTGACTCAGCTGGACGGCAGCCGAGCCCACCCGAATCGTGTTGGTAGCGGCCGCGATCTGACCGATCAGCACTGCCGGCGCCGAGCTGGCGACGCCGACGAAGTGGTGTTCGGCGATCCAGAATCGGCGATACCCCCATTGCTCGGCACGCTGCGCCAGGTCGATGGTGTTGCGCAGGGCGGTTGCGGCGTCGCCGCCGGCGCTGATCGGCGCCAGATCCAGAATCGAAAGCGGGACCGGGGTCATGCGCCGCTCCTCCTCATCGCTCCGCTCTGCATCGTCGCCGGCGCGGCTCATCGGCTCACCGTCGTATAGCGGTTGGGCGCCGTCGGCAGCCCGAGCCGTTGGCGCAATGTCTCACGCTGCCCGTAGCTGGTGCGAAACCGTCCGGCGCGCTGCAGCAATGGCACCACCTCATCGACGATCACCGGAAGGTCGGTGGCGTTGACAGCCGGCCGCAGCCGCGCACCGTCGATGCCCAGCTGCTGCCAACCCAGTAGCAGCTCGACTAAATCCTGTGCGCTGCCACCGAATATCAGTGCGTCAGAACCGAAATCGCAGTCGCCACCGAACGTCACCACCATATCGGCGAAGATTTTCAGCCGGGCACCACCGGCCGCATGCACGTCGCGGACGATGGCGCGTACCGAAGCATCATCGGTCGGCGTCACAAAGACGAGATCGCTACTAGCGGCCGCGAATTCGTAGATACGAGGTGCATGAGCCAACGCTGCCACCACCGGCTGGCCCTGAGGCGGACGCGGGGTGATCGAGGGCCCCTTGACCGAGAAGTACTCTCCGGCGAAATCGATGTAATGCAGTTTGTTTCGGTCGATGTAGCGCCCGGTGGACACGTCGCGAATCACCGCGTCGTCCTCCCAGCTGTCCCACAACCGGCGTACCACCTCGACGACATCGGCGGCCTCGTCGAATACACCGTCAGGAGACTGTGATCCGTTGCGCCGGCCGAACAATGCCGCCTCATGCGTGGTTGCGCTCACCCGAGGCTGCCAACCAGCCCGCCCGTGCGAGATGTAGTCCAATGTGGCGATGGCCTTGGAGACGTGAAACGGCTCGGTGTGGGTGACGGTGGCCACCGGAACCAGCCCGATGTGCCGGGTGACCGGGGCAATGCGCGCGGCAACCAGGACCGCGTCGGCGCGACCCGCCAGCCGCCGCGGAGAGATTTCCTCGCGGCGTCCGGGTTGAGGCGTCAGGGTGTCGTCGATGGTCAAGAAATCCAGCAAGCCGCGCTCGGCGGTCGCCGCCAGGCCGGCCCAGTACCGGCCGCTGAGCACCGATTCCGTCGCGGGGTCGGCGCTCAGCGTGGTTCGCCACGCTCGCCGATGCCAGCCGTAGCCATCGAGCGCAACACCCAAATGGAGCTGATCGGTCATGGCAGACCCTTGCCGAAAGCGATCGGATGGAAAGGTCCCCATGACGGCAACGACGGCGCGTCCATCTCGGTGTAGCCGGTGGTCCGATACAGCGCCTCTGCCTCCGGTTGACGGTTGCCGGTAATCAGGTACACCCGCCGATAGCCCCTTCTGGCCGCGGTGGCCTCCAGTTCGGCCAGCAGCGCCTTGGCGTAGCCGCGGCGACGATATTCGCTGTCCGTCCAAATCCGTTTGAATTCCACAGTGTCGGCATCGAACCGACGGAACGCGCCGCCGGTGACCGGGACGCCGTCCAGCAGTCCGACCAACAAGCCACCGTCCGGAGGCGCGAGCTCGTCAGGCGGAACAGGCAACCAGCTGAGGTGCGTCTCCCGAGTGCCGCCGTAACGATGGGAGTACTCGACCGCCAGCTCCGCCAACAGTGGCGCTGCCAACGGGTCATCCGGCCCCACCGCCGAGAAGCGCAGCTGGGCCGCCGCGGTTGACCGGCGGGGTATCACGTCAATATCCAACGTCTCGTTATCGGCCGCATTCCGGCCCGGCTAGGTCAATGTCGCGCTGACGTATCGGCCCGCGACCGGTGCATCGTCGAGATCCTGACGACGCAATCCCGATAATCCGGTAGCGGTGAACAGGTCCGCGAGGTCAGCCACAGAGGTTCTCCAGCCAAGCGCCGCCAGCGACTCGGCGGCGTCGTGCTGCTCGTCCGGATACGTGAGCTCGGTCATATCGCCCTTGAAACCGTACGATCGCCAGCGTTTGGCCAGCGCGTGCTCCTGGCTCACAAACGGCCGGCTCCGGTTCGGCAGATAATCGGCCGCCATCCTGCTGCCGGCGGCGCTCAATGCGGTGACGTTGTTCAGCATGCGGTCCTGCGTGACGGGCGCTAGGAAACCGATGAACAGCCCCTCGGCGATCCACGCTGTCGGCTTGGTGGCATCGAAGCCGAGCCGCCGCAGCGCGTCCGGCCAGTCGCGGCGAAGATCGATGCCCGCCGCGCGCCGATCGGCGGTCGGGGTGACCGCCAGGCCCCGCAGCGTCTGGGTTTTGAACTCGATGACTCGCGGCTGATCGATCTCGTAGACGGTGGTGCCCGGCGGCCACCACAGCCGATAGGGCCGGGCGTCCAGCCCCGACGCCAAGATCACCGCCTGCCGAATACCGGCCCGGCTGGCATCGCTGAGGAAGTTGTCGAAGAATCGGGTGCGGACCGCGAAAAGGTCGGTCAGCAAAGCGAATCCGTTGTCGTCGCCAAAATCACTGATGGCCCGCTCGCCACTGGCGATCTGGGCGAAGAAGTCGACTCCGACGGCGCGGACCAATGGCTCGGCGAATGGGTCGTTGATCAACCCGGCCCTGGTTGCTAACGCCCTGGCCGTCGCCACCAGTGTCGCGGTAGTTCCGACACTGGTGGCCAGATCCCAGGTGTCGTGATCTGTTCGCGCCATGGTCAGGCCGACCCTACGCCGCGCCGATTCGGTCAACGCGTCGGCTAGTGAGGCTTACCGGCACTTAAATGCAGCGCTGCCCGCCAGCCGAGCAGCAGCAGCGCGGTGACTGTGGACGCCACCGCAACGAAACTGGCGGCCACACCGGCCGAGGTGGCCTTGCGCAGCAGCATCCCGACCGCGACCGTGCACACCCACACCACAACCCCGGTGGGAAGCACCGCCGTCGGCCGTCGCCACGCCCGACCGGCGAGCCAGCCCAGGGCGGTCCCGCTCAGAAACGGCCAGGCCGTCGTTGCGACGCCGGCGACGTTCAACCCCTCGTCGTGACTGCGCCGCCCGACGGCACAGAACAGCAGCACACAGGCAACGTCGACGCCCAGCCACCCCAGAGCCTGCCGCGGACGCACCATGCCGCGGACACTACCGGGACGCCTTGACCGGGCTGCACCGATGAATATAGGTTCGTCAGAAATGAACGATGATTCACTCGGGAGTGTTACGGACGAGGCGAAGGCCCTCGCCGCCGAAAAGCGTGCGGCCGACTTCGGCCAGTTCGTCACGGCCTGAGGGGTCCTGATATGACCAACAAACTCGCACTCGTCACCGGCGCCGGATCCGGGATCGGCAAGGCGATCGCACTGGGCTTCGCCGCCCGTGGCGACCGCGTCATCGCCGCTGACCTGGACAAAGCAGCCGCCGAAGCCACCGCGGAAGAACATCCCGACCTGATCACCGCACTGCCGGTCGACGTAGCCGACCGCAGCCAAGTCGACACCCTCCGCGACCGGACACACGCCGACGTCGGCGTACCCAACGTCCCCAATATCATCGTGAATGCCGCAGGCTGGGATCGCACCGACCAATTTCTCAATGCGACAACGGAATTCGCTGAAAAAGTAGTGGCTATCAACTACCTGGGGCCGGTGCACGTGTGCAGCGCATTCCTACCCGGAATGATCGAAGCCGGCGGCGGCGGACGCGTCGTCAACCTGGCCAGCGACGCCGGTCGGGTTGGCAGCGCGGGGGAAACCATCTACGCCGGTGCCAAGGGCGGCGTCATCGCGCTGACCAAGTCGCTGGCCCGGGAGATGGCCCGGCATGCGATCACCGTCAACTGTGTGTGCCCCGGCCCGACCGACACCCCGCTTTTCGCCGCCCAGCCGGAGAAACTCAAAGAGGCTCTGGTCAAAGCGATCCCGTTTCGCCGACTCGCCCGGCCGGAGGAAGTCGCGGCGCCGGTGCTGTTCTTCGCCTCTGATGCGGCATCGTTCATCACTGGGCAGGTGATCAGCGTGAGCGGCGGACTTACGATGGCCGGATGACTAGCTTCAACCCGCAGGACCCGCTGGGCCTGGATGCGTCGCTATCTGACGACGAGATCGCGGTTCGCGACACCGTCCGACAGTTCTGCGCCGAGAATGTCATCCCGCAGGTCGCCGAATGGTTCGAAATCGGTGACCTTCCGGTCCGTGAACTTGCCAAGCACTTCGGTCAGCTTGGCCTGCTTGGCATGCATTTGGAGGGCTACGGCTGCGGCGGGGCCTCGGCCGTGCACTACGGCTTGGCGTGTACCGAACTGGAAGCCGCGGACTCCGGTATCCGGTCGATGGTGTCGGTGCAGGGTTCGCTGGCCATGTTTGCGATCTGG
>DASZKQ010000479.1:0-5520 GCA_035552835.1 Mycobacterium sp.
CGGCTACGGCTGGGTGTCGGACTGGGCTGGAACGCGGTCGAATACGAGGCACTGGGCGAAGACTTTTCGAATCGCGGCAAGCGCAGCGAAGAGCAGGTGGACCTGATGCGCAAGCTCTGGACCGAACAGACCGTCACCTACCACGGCACATATCACCGGGTGACCGGAGCCGGACTGGCGCCGCTGCCGATACAACGGCCGATTCCGGTGTGGTTCGGGGCGGCCTCGCCACGCGCATGCCGGCGCGCCGGTCGCCTCGGCGACGGCTGGTTTCCCATGGTGGGCCCGGGCCCGAAACTCGACCAGGCGCTGCAAGAGGTAGCGCAAGCCGCGACGGAGGCCGGCCGGGATCCCGCCCAAATCGCCATGGAGGGTCGGGTTTCCTGGAACGGCAACGCCGACGACCTCGCCGAAGGACTTCGGGTCTGGGCCGATGCGGGCGCATCGCATGTTGCGATCAACACGATGAACGCCGGGCTGGCGTCGGTCGACGACCACCTTGCCGCGTTGACCACCGCCGCCAAAACCGCCGAAGCTTTCGCGGGTTAGCGCTGCACGACCACGATCTGGCGGCGCTAAATACTCGCTAAACACTAGGCCGGCAGCCCATCTGCGAAATAATCATGGCGGCTCATCGATCGAGCCGAACCGAACAAGGAGCTGCCGATCATGCAACCCGATTCCACCCCTTACCCCGTCCGGGTTCGAGCTGACCTCGATCCCGCGTTGTCGCGTTGGCAATGGCTGGTGAAGTGGATCCTTGCCATTCCGCATTACATCGTGCTGCTGTTTTTGCACATCGCAGTCGTCGTGGTCTGGGTGATCGCGCTCTTCGCGATCCTGATCACCGGCAAGTACCCGCGCGCGTTGTTCGACTTCAGCGTCGGTGTCATGCGATGGCGCTGGCGGGTCGTGTTCTATGCGCTGTTTGCACTAGGCACGGACAAGTATCCGCCGTTCAGCTTGCAGTCAAAGGCCGACTACCCAACCGATCTCGAGGTCGACTATCCCGAGCGGCTGAGCCGGGGTCTGGTGCTGATCAAGTGGTGGCTGCTAGCCATTCCGCATTACCTGATACTTTTCGCGTTCTTCACAGGGGGTTGGCGGCTTTTGCGGCTCGACCCGAACGACTTCGTCGCTTACGATTTGCCACCGCTGATCGTCATCCTGCTGATACTTGCTGCGGTGGGCCTACTGTTCACTGGCCGCTACCCGAAGGGGTTGTACGACTTCATAATTGGGATCAACCGGTGGGCAATCCGGGTGCGCGCCTACAGCTCGCTGCTGCGCGACGAATACCCGCCGCTACGTCTCGACACCGGTCCGCGGGAACCCGGATCATCGCCGCTGCCCGAAACAGCCGGAGCTGCTTGAGCATTGGGAATTCCAGTGACTATGGCGGCGGCGCACCCGGATTAGGCGGCGGACCTTGCCCCGGCGCCGGTTGGTCCGGGGCCGGGTCCTGCTGACCGTGCAGGCGCTCAAGCAGCTTGGTTAGCAGTGGATGTGGATTCGGTGGCGGAGGCGGAGGAGCGACCGGCGCTGGCGCTGGTGGCGGCGGAACCGGTGCGGCGGCTGGAAGTTCGGCCGACGGTTCGTCGGAAGCCACGGTCTGCGGCTGGGCAGCGGCGGGGGCTTGGGTCGGCTGCTTGGCCGGTGCAGGTGGCGGGGCTGGTCGCGCAGCGGGCACCTCGACGGCCGCCGGCTGGGGAGCCGGGGCTTGTACGACGCGAGGAGTGGCCGCGTTATGGATCACATGTTGGACCGGTCCGGTAGCTCGGTCGGGAACCAGACGCGGGCCCAGGGCAAACGACAGCGATGCGACGAACGTGACCGCACCGGCGACGAGCATCGTCAACGCCCCGGCGTAGGAGTTTTGCCGGGAGCGTCGCCGCTCCCCCCGCTCGCCGTTGACGGTCTCGACCATCTCGGCTTCCGGGAATCCCGTGCTCTCGGTCGACGCGATAGCAGCCCCACGTGCCAGCGCCAGCTGCGCGCCGGTCTGCGTGATGACCGGCACCGGCACCGCTTTCTCAAGCCGCCACGACAGCGCTTCGAGGTCCTCATCGGGACCGACGATCACGATGCCGCCCGGTTGCCATGAACTCCGGTCGAACAGGGTGGTCAGCCATCCGACCAGGCGACCCGCGCCGCCGGTCAGCTGCTTGATGGCCGTCTGTGGCTCGTCGTCGTCGCACGTGTCGACCATGACGACGATCGTCGAATCGCCGTCCAGTACGCAGACGGCGGCCTTTTCATAGCCGACGACAGGCGCTATCGCCCGGGCCAACATGTCGCAAGCCTGATGCAGCCGAATCGGGACCACATTGTCGAAGCCGGCGTCGGTCAGCGACTCCAGCAGTAGCGCAGCCTCCGCCGCCGCCTCGTCGCTCCAGGTGACACCGATGACGTGAAGTCGGTGGTCACAGTTGACCGCTGTCGCTTGGGCGTCCAACACTGCCGCGCTGGTCTGCGCTGAGGTGTTGACCGCCCGCACCCCGCTGCCGATACCCACTTGGAAATCGTCGTGATCGAGGATGGTGCCGTCGGCGTCGCGGCCTTCCACCAGGACCCAGCCGACCGACGTGGATGCCAGCGACAGCCCAAGTACCGTGTCCAAATTTGCACCTCAATCGTGCCCCAACGCCCATGTGCCCGCCAGCACGAAACCGTCGATGCGGGTTGGTTCGTGTGCTGCGGAAGGACCGGGACAGCGTGGTCTCGTCGGTTTACCCCGGGCGAGCCTACGCGCTCATCGCGACAACAGCTGAACGGGCATCAACACCCCTGTGCATCAGAAAGTTGCCACAAACGGCTGCCTGGCCCGCTCACTACCGGCTCTGCGCAGGTGGCGGCGGCCGATACCAAATCGAGACATCTTTGCGTCCTGATCGACATATGGAATACCACACGGTAAGTTTTGCCATTAGCGCGCGATGGCCTAAAACATTAGGGACGGGGATGACATACGTGAACGAAAAGATGCGTGGCTGGGTGCGGCGACTGATGGTCGCCGCTATTGCTGCTGCCGCACTGCCGGGCCTCATCGGCCTTGTCGGTGGATCGGCGACGGCGGGGGCGTTCTCGCGGCCCGGCCTTCCGGTCGAGTACCTGCAGGTACCTTCAGGAGCGATGGGTCGCAGCATCAAGGTCCAGTTCCAGAGCGGTGGAAACAACTCGCCGGCGGTGTACCTGCTCGACGGCCTGCGCGCTCAGGACGACTACAGCGGCTGGGACATCAACACCCCGGCCTTCGAGTGGTACTACCAGTCCGGGCTGTCGATCGTCATGCCGGTCGGTGGACAGTCCAGCTTCTACACCGACTGGTACAACCCGGCCTGCGGCAAGGCCGGCTGCCAGACCTACAAGTGGGAGACCTTCCTGAGCAGCGAGCTGCCCGGATACCTGGCCTCGCAGAAGAGTGTCAAGGCGAACGGCAGTGCGGCGGTCGGTATCTCGATGGCCGGTGCATCTTCAATGAATCTGGCGATCTACCACCCTGGTCAGTTCATCTACGCCGGTTCGCTGTCCGGCTACCTGAGCCCGTCCACCGGGCAGGGCTGGATAGGGCTAGCGATGGGCGATGCCGGCGGCTACAAGAAGGAAGACATGTGGGGGCCAGACAACGACCCGGCATGGCAACGCAACGACCCCTTGGTCAACGTCGGCCAACTCGTCGCCAATAACACCCGGCTCTGGGTGTACTGCGGCAACGGGACTCCGAACGAACTGGGCGGTGCCAACTTGCCGGCCACGTTCCTTGAGAGCAACTTCATGATCGGCGTCAACAAGAAGTTCCAAGACGCCTACAACGCCGCGGGCGGCCACAACGCCGTGTTCAACTTCCCGGCCTACGGCACGCACAGCTGGGAGTACTGGGGCGCCCAGCTGAACGCCATGAAGGGTGATCTGCAGGGCGCCCTCGGCGCCCACGCGGGCGGCTAACCCTCGCGAGCAAACTGCGCTTGACGGTGATCCGTCAAGCGCAGTTTTCTTGGTGGGGCTGGTTCAGTGCAGCTGGTCGGTGATGTCGATCCACGCCGTCGAGTCGCCTCGGTGGTTGTTCATGTTGTTGCACTGGCCATAGATACGTGCGACTCCATGTTTTTCAGAATCGCTGTCCTGGTAGAGAATCGCGGTGACGCCGGCCTTGGAAAACGTCTTGCCGACCAAGGCCCGATTCGGCGGTAGCCGCTTGGTCCAACCACGGGCAACCATGGCCGCTGCGATATTCCGGAAATATTCGTCGGCGCGGGCATCGGCGGGCAACGCAAAGTTCAGGTAGACCGCTCCCTGATAGGGCGGATCGTCGCGGTCTTTACAGGACATCAAAAGATAGCCTGCCGTGGCGTTTTGCAACGCAGCGACGGCGACGATAAACCTTGCTTGGTCGACGACCTCGGCCTTGGTCTGCTCGTCGGTAGCGGCGCGGCTCGGGTGCTCGAGAGCGTCGGCGGCCGAGGAATGCAGCCGGCCCACCGCCAAAAACGCAACGCCCAATACCAGCTCAGCCGTCAACGCGGCAGCGATCACTATCCGACCGGCCGGGGACCGAAGCAGTTCGGCGCGGCGAGACGACGAGTCAGCCACCCAAGGCGGCGAGGAGCTCCTTGATCCGGGCCGCTTCGTCATCCGTCGGGATTTCGTCGGCCTCGATGGCGTCGAGGAGATCGGCGGTAAGCCCCGCGCCATTGGCGGTTTCCTGCGCCGACAGTCTGGCGCGCCGACGGACGGCATACAGTTGCTGACCCAACGTCGCGCCGGGCGCCTCGGCGGCCATGGCCATCAGGTCGTCGTAGCGCGTTCGAACTCCGCTCAGCGACACGATGACCGAGGGTGTGGCCCTACCGCGAGATGCTGCTTTGGTGAGTGCGGTCTGCAGCTTTCGCAGGCCGGACAGGATCACCACTGCGCGTCCGGAGAACTCTGGATCGCTGGTGTCGGGCAAGGCGTCGATCGCTGCGGAGAACATCTGCATCGCCGCCTCGACCAAGCTGACGATGACGGGCGCCTCGCCGTCATCCGGTCCGCCGCCCTTGGAACGCTTTGTGCCGTGCAAGGAATCACTGATCTCTGCGTCGATGATGATCACCCGTCTTGATCGCGATTGAAGACGTCGAAACGCTAGCGCGGATTCATCGTCGGTACAAGGGCAGCGGCGGCGACCAGGCCACCGGCAACGGCAAAAGATATATTCACAACCATTCTTTGATGGCCGAAGAATGGCGGGTTACCGCAAATCCGCTCGGGTCGCGTTGCAGGTCTTGTGCAGGTGCCGTGTCGCGAGAAGAGTAAATGCATGACCGACCAGAAATTGATTGAACACTGGATTCAAGGCTGTGCGGTTCAACGGATCATGTTCCGCGACGGTCTGGTGCTGAACCTCGAGGATTACAACGAACTCGTCATCTCGACACCGATAACCCTGACCCTGCCGGCTACCGCCAGCGCGCCTGTCGAGGTTGTTTCCATTGACCCCAACGATCCAGCAGTCCAAGAGCGACCGCTGTTCGATTTCTC
>DASZKQ010000480.1:0-9527 GCA_035552835.1 Mycobacterium sp.
ATCGTCGACTGGGAGATGTGCACCATCGGTGACCCGCTGCTGGACCTGGGCTGGCTGCTGGCCACCTGGCGACAGTCCGACGCCTCGAGCGCGTTCGGCGGCACCCTCTTTGCGATGGGCGGATTGGCCAGCACTGGTGACCTGGTCGAGCAGTATGCCCGCAACACCACCCGCGACCTGTCACACATCACCTGGTACACGGTGCTGGCGTGTTTCAAGCTCGGCATCGTGCTGGAGGGCACGCTGGCCCGGGCCGGCGCCGGTCAGGCGCCGAAGGAAGTCGGCGAATTGCTGCATGCGGCCACGGTGCAACTGTTCGAGCAGGCACTAACTCTGATGGAGACCGCATGATCGTCACGATGTCGTTGCTTAGTGCCGCCACACGATATTTGGTCACGAACAACGCGTATGCATCTTGCGCTGGCGCGCAGCGCTGGTCGCGGCGATAGGTCTGGTTGACCTTTAGTTATTAGGCCCGGTACCCATCGCGGTCAACGCGTCGTCCAGCGTCGGATACAACGAGAGGACTTTGTCGAGACCGGTCAACTGCATCGGTCTGCTTGTCGCCGGATTGTTGGCCACTATCGCGACCTGAGCAGATTTGCTGACCTTTTCATGAGCGGCCGCCAGGATCCGAAGACCTATCGATGCCATGAAGCTCACTTCAGAAAGTTCAATGACGAGAATCGGCGGATCATCGTCGAGCGCTCCCGTAATCGCCGCTTCAAAAGCCGGTGCGGTGCTCAAATCGATTTCGCCGCCGATGCGTATCACGGCGACTCCTTCGCGGCGAGCGAGGGAGGTGGTGATCGGATCCGCAGCAGACAACGGCCATCCTTCGTCGGGTGTCCTATCGCGCCTGGCGACCCTGGTGCCGACCCGGTGCCGCCCTCACAAACTGAAAGAAATACTACTTCAACTCCTCGTCCGGCGAGGCTCGGTTAGTCTTGGCGCGGGGCTTCTGCCCGCCTGCGGCAAGCCGGGAGGTTCGATGTCGGATCAAACGATGGATTTGTCGGGAACGAGCGTCGCCAATCAGGCGCCGGCGATCTCGAGCGAAGGTTTGCTGCCACAGCTGGTGCAGCACTTACGCCAAAACCGAACGGCTTTGCGCGAGGAATGGGCCCGCCGAATCACCGAAGCCGAGTTGCTCACCGCGATGTCGCCGGAGGAGATCTTCTCCGAGGCGACGACGGTGTACGACAACTACGTTGAGGTGCTCGAGACCGGTAGCGTCGAAGCGCTCCAAGACTATGCACGCGACTTGTCCGAGCGCATCATTCCACGTGGCGTGGAAACGAATGAGGTCGTTGGCATCGTGCTGCTGCTGCGCGACGTGCTGGCCCGCTCACTGTTCGAGAAGTACCAGACGGACTTCGACCTGCTGAACCGAGTGCTCGACGCCTACGAGCCCGCCGCCAACCGCATCGCCAACACCGTCGCCGTCGGCTTCGTGCAGGAACGCGAGCGCATTATTCGCCAGCAGCAGGAGGCCATCCGCGAGCTGTCCACGCCGGTGCTGCAGGTGCGCGAGCAGTTGCTGATCTTGCCGATCATCGGTGTGCTGGACAGTCAGCGCGCCCGGCAGGTCACCGAGCAACTGCTGCGCGCTATTCGCGCCAACCGAGCCAAGGTCGTCGTCATCGACATCACCGGTGTGCCCACCATCGACTCCACGGTGGCCAACCACCTGGTGCAAACCGTCGATGCGTCGGGCTTGATGGGTGCCAGCGTGATCATCACCGGCCTGTCATCGGAGATCGCACTCACCCTGGTGACGATCGGGCTGGATCTTTCCAAGGTGAACGCCGTCGGTGACCTGCAGGGCGGTATCGAAGAAGCCGAACGTCTGCTGGGCTACGAGGTCACCCGCACCGGCGAAACGGGCGGGTAACGATACTTCGTTGAGAGCTAACACGAGCGCGCCATGCCAGTACCGATCCTGAAGCAGGGCCCAATCCTCATTGCCTCGGTGCAAGCGGCGCTGACCGACTCTGACACCGAGCGGCTGCGCTACGACCTGATGGAGCGGGTCAGCCGCTTTCGCGCACAGGGCATCATCGTCGACGTCACGGCCATCGACGTGATGGACTCATTCGCCGCCCGGTCGCTGCGCACGATTGCGCATATGACGCGCCTGCGCGGCGCGGATACCGTGATCGTCGGCCTGCAGCCTGAGGTCGCGTTTGCGATGGTCCAACTGGGGTTGATATTCGACGATATGTACACGGCGCTGGACCTGGAGGAGGGCCTGGCGCTGCTGAATAGACACCTGGGACTGGGGAAATCGATCGGACTCGACGGTGGCGGATGAGGTCGTCGTCGATGTCGGCAACCCCGACGACATCGTCGCGGCGCGTCAGGCGGGCCATCAGTTGGCCAGCAAGCTCGGTTTCTCGCTGACCGATGTCACGATGATCGCCACGGCGATCTCGGAAGTCGCCCGCAACATCACCAGCTATGCCGGTTACGGGGCGATTCGGGTTGGGGTGCAAGATCGGGAGGGCAGGCAGGCGCTGGTGGTGCGTGCCGAGGACGACGGTCCGGGCATCGCCAACATCGAACGGGCTATGGAGGACGGCTATTCGACCGGGCGCGGCCTAGGCCTCGGCTTGCCCGGGGCACGTCGGCTGATGGACCGCTTGATCGTAGAGTCCACACCGGGTCAGGGGACGGTTATCGAGATGTGGAAGTGGATTCCGCGCAATGGCTGAGCACGGTTGGCTGGGTCCGATCGAATGGGCGGCCAAGGCGCGCGCGCGGCCGGGCGAAAACGTTTGCGGCGACCGGCTGATTGCCGTCGACGTGAACGGTGCCGGCGCCCTCCTCGGTGTGCTGGATGGTCTCGGCCACGGCGCGAATGCCGCCGAGGCGGCGAAGCACGGTGTGGACCTGCTCCGGGCTGCCGGTGCCGAGCCGCTCGACGTCCTAGTCCAACGGTGTCACCGTGCCCTGTCGGGCACCAGAGGTGCGGCGATGACGTTGGCGCACATTGACTTTCGGTCAGATACCCTCAGTTGGATCGGCATCGGCAATGTCACCGCCGACCTCGTTGCCAAACACCCGGCCGGCGTCGAGGTGCGGTCTTCCGCGCGTCTGGCCGGCGGCATCGTCGGTTACCGCATACCCGAAGCACTGACACCGCAAGAAGTCCCGATCCGACCCGGCGACCTGCTCGTGATCGCCAGCGACGGCATCGTCGAAGGCCATCTGGACGACATCGACTTCTCCGCATCGTCTTTGGCGATCGCCGACCAGATTTTGCACCGGCACGCCAAAGACAACGATGACGCGCTGGTGCTCGCCGCACGTCACCGAGGCGCGTCGGGATGACCCGCCCGGGCGACTTCCATGCCAAGTACGCCGCCGCCCTGCGTACCTACCTAGAGGCGCGCGGCGAGGAAGAGCTCGCCGTTGGCCACGAACTCGGACGCCTGGCCTTGCAGATGAGCATCAGCATGCTGGACATCACCGAGAACCACTTCCAACTGATCGACGAGCTCGTGCAGGATCCGGTCTTCGATCGACCGGCGGCTCTGGCCTTCCTATTGCAGACGCTGGCCCCACTCGATATCGCGACCCGCGGATTTTTAGACGGCACAAAGCGTTACGAGGAACAGCGGGCCCGCGCCGAAGGCCTTGCCGATCGCGACGAGTTCCGCAGCGCGTTGGTGAATTCGCTGCAGGAGGGATTCTTCGTTGCCGATAGCGCCGGCGCGGTGGTCGAGCTCAACGACGCCTTCACCAAAATCACCGGCTACCCGGCACACGGCATCCCCTATTGTTGGCCGCACCCGTGGTTGGTCGACGAAAAAGCCGCTCGGCTACAACAATCCAGGCTCGGCCAGGAAAACCAAGTCCAATACGAGACTCCGATTCGGCATCGAGACGGCCGTCTGGTGTGGGTGACGGCCAATGTCAACCGAGTCATGACAGATGCCGCAGCTGGCGACGTGTACGTCGGGACGATTCGCGACATCACCGCCGAGCGGGCGTTCGCGGCGCGGGAAAGCGCGGTCCTGCGCCTGGCCACAGCGGTCGGCGTGGCCAAAAGCGTGGCCGAGGTGCTGACAATCACCCTCGACGAGTGTCGCCTCGCGCTAGACGTACACCGGGTGGTGGCCGCGGTGTGGCCGACGAACGGTGGTGACCCGACGATTCAGGTGGCTGGAGAGAAAGCCACACCGCCGTGGCGTCAACTCGATCCGGTGCTACGCCAAATATTTCAGCAGGCCCGTTATCAATTACCGCTCACAGTGCAGCCGATCGAATGGCCGGACAACCCGGGCATGGCACAAGGAATTGTCGCGGTGCTCACTGGCGGCGGGGACGTCGCATTGTGGCTGGAACTCCGGGTGCCGCGCCGGGTCAGCGCTGAAGATCGGCTGCTAGTCACCGTGCTCGTGGGTCATCTGGGGTTGGCAATCCAGCACGTGCGCCAGTTCGAGACCGCGCGCGAGACCTCGCTGACGTTGCAGCATGCGATGCTGGCACCGACCGAGCTTCCGCCCGGCTTCGCGGTCCGCTACGAACCCGCGGTCCCGCCATTGGAGATCGGCGGCGACTGGTATGACGTATTGCGGGTCGGCGATCACCGGATCGGCATCATCGTCGGAGACTGTGTGGGACGCGGCCTTTCCGCTGCGGCGGTGATGGGTCAGCTTCGCAGCTCGGCACGGGCGCTGCTACTCACCGGCGCCGAGCCCGCCAAGCTGCTCGAAGAACTTGACGCCGTAGCTGAGCTGATCCCGGATGCCTTCTGCACCACCGTCTTTCTGGCGGTCCTGGATACCGAGTCCGGTGAATTCTGTTATAGCTGTGCCGGCCACCTTCCAGCCGTGCTGGCCGCGCCGCAGTCCGAGCCGACGCTGCTCTCTGACGCACGCTCGGTGCCGCTGGCCGTGCACCGCAAGGATTCTCGGCCGCAAACGTCGGTGGTCCTACCGCCCGGGTCGACTTTGATGCTGTACACCGACGGACTGGTTGAGCGGCGCGAGTCGTCAATCGACGACGGGATCGCACGGGTGAGTACGACGGTGGCTGGCGGGATGCATCTGCCCGTCGACGGCATCGCGGATGCAGTGCTCAGCGAGATGGCGCCGCCCACTGGATACGACGATGACATCGCGATCGTTGTCTACCGGCAGCCTTACGCTTCATTGAAGATTGAGAAGGCCGCAGCCGCCGGACAATTAAGCGACATTCGACACCGTCTCGCCGCATGGATGCGGGCCGCCGCGATGCCGGAGGAAAAGATCGCCGACATCGTCCTGGCGGTCAACGAGGCGGCCGCCAACAGCATCGAGCACGCATACCGGAACCATAAGCCGGGCAAGGTTCGGGTGGAAGGCGAAAACGACGGCGCCCGCGTACACATGAGGATCATCGACCAAGGCTCGTGGAAAGCGGCGCCCACCGACTCCGGCGTGCGTGGACGCGGACTGCTGCTGATCCGCGCGGTCAGCGATTGGCTCGAGATGGACTGCACCCCGTCGGGAACCACGGTGAACATGAGCTTCCGTGTGCCCGACGTGGCGTCATAACGTCCTCAGTTATGGCAGCACGGTGTGCATCAGCATCACGTCGTATGCCGACCAGAGTGACAGGTTGAAGTACAAGTCTCGGCCCGACGACCAGGGATGGATCATCGGCGCGTAAATGCCGCCGGGCATCGAAAATGATGACACCAGCGGTTGTTCCGGACTCCAAGGGCCTTGCGGAGACGGCGCGGTGCGCGCCACCACATCGTTGCTCCCACCGTTGGTGTAGAGCACCAGGTATTGCTTGAGATAGTCGTTGTACTGCGCTGACATCTCGCCTACCGGCCCCGGGAAGATCGGCGTCGCCGCACCCGGGTCCATCGGAACCCAGCCCTTTCCTTCGCCGTTCCAATACTGGTATTTGGTGAGGTCGGGAAGCTGGTTCGGCGGAACCCGCGACAGAAATGCTGGACCACCGCGTCCGGACGGCGTTCCAAAGGAATAGAGGTAACCGTCCTTTCCCTTCATGAACGCGCCCATCTGGAAGTTCTCATTGCCCGGGAAGAACCGGCCGCCCGGGACGGCGTCCGCTGAAGCCAGCCGGATGGTCCCGGGGAAGATGCCCCAACTCTGGCCATTGTCAACGGATCTCGCGATTCCGGAGTAGTTCGTTGACCATTCGCCGTCACGGCCCCAATTCCTGATGGACATGAAGTTCATGTATTGCGTTCGGCCAAGAGACATCGCGGACGTCGGAATGATTCCCGTCTCGTGTGCCGCCTTATGGATGCTGTTGACGACTTGTTTAGACAGGCCCGGCGCCCATACCGGTGAGCCGGAGTATTGGTTGTTGGGCACCCCGTCCGTGACGTGGATTCCCTGGTTCAGATCGCGGTCTTGGCTGCGGAAAAGCACGTTGTACCGCCATTGCTGACCGTGCACACTGCAATAGCCGAAAGTGTCGCCGAAGGCCATCAGCACCTGACGATTGCCGGGATCACCGTTGTCCCAAGGGATCCCGAGGTCGGTTCCGGAGATGCCGAACCGTTCGAGGGTGTGGTTAGGGCTGTTGGGTCCGGTCACAAAGTCGACGAGCGAGGTCGGAGCACCCGCGACCCCGGCAGGGGGAGGCGGTGGTGCCGGCACGGCCTCCGGAACCGCCGGATTAACGTTCGGGGACTGTGGGATGGCCGCGCCCGGCGGAGTGGGCCCCGGTGTCACCGCCGCCTGAAGCTGCGCGGGATTTCGAGTGAGCGGTTTGAGGAAGGAAGATATCAGCGGGCCCAGTTTGGGTAGCGGCGCATGCTCATTGGCACCTCGGGGCCTGCGCCCCGTCGGTGGTTGCACGACCGGCGCGGGCGCGGGCATGTCTGGGAGTGCGGCAGGCGGCGGGACGTTCGCTTCTGGCGCATTGCATGGTGTGGCGCTCGCCGGTGGCGCGTAGCCGATCGGAAAAACGAGTCCGATAGCGGTCGCCGACGCTACCGATATTGAAACGATTCGACGCATCGTCGACATGTCCCACCTTTCCAAGGGCGAGCCGTCGCATTGACGTCCGCAGTTGGCTTATGTGACGATAGTGGTCGATGTGGCTACTGTGTCTGCTGAGCCCCGAACAGGTATCCATCCGTGACCGTGTCGCAACCCAATGTGGGCCACCACCAACGCGTTGCACTGGCGCGTTCGTCGAGGCCTGACGGCGCCCAAGCGCAATACAAGCGACGGTGCATGACGACTAGTTGATGAGCTTCCCCAGCGTATCCAACCTGGGTGCTTGACACCGGATTTCGGCTCAAACTACTTGCCACGCCCGCTGATCGTCGATGCCCAAGCGACTCATGATGTCCTCGGCTTGAGCCTGTCGCTGTCTGCCTCGATCCCGCAGCCTTCACCCGGGACCACGGTAGGCCAGGCGCACCACCAGGGCGGCCACGGCGAGTAAGAAGAACGCAGCCCAGTTGATCCAGGCGAGCAGCCGAGTATCGCGTGCCCGGATGTGGGCGCCTGCTGCGCACAGGAAGTACAGGATCAGACCACACGCTGCGGCCGTTCCGAGCGCGGGCACGGCGAAGCCCGCCACCAACCCGAGCGAGCCGGCGGCGAGCAGGAAGCCCAGTGGGACCTGCCACGACACCGGCACGCGGAGCCTCTTGGCGGTCTCGGCTACTGATTTGTTGTGGGTGAAATTCAAGACGGCCGCGAGCGCGTAGGCGATCGCAGCTACGACGGTGACCGCAACGTAGGCACTGAGCATGGTGACCTCCTCGCCGGGGTGGGCGCCCGCGCCTCCCCCCAGCTTCCATATAGCTTGGTATGTATTAGGTAACGGGCGGCGAAGGGCTTGTTCTCGCCAGAGCAATGTCAGCGGTCAGGAAACTCGGTCATCACGGAGCCGGCGAACTCCTCCATCTGCTCCAGAATCTCGTTGACGTCGCGACCCGGGAAGATCAGGCCGGCCAGGTGGTCGACGCCGGATTGCTCCAGGGCCGCGACGCGTTCGCAGATCTCTTCCGCGGTACCGATCAGGTTTGCGCGCATGAGGTCCGCTGGTGTGATTCCTCGCAGCCCGACCGTGGTCCACTGCTGCCAGACCTTGGTGGCCTTGAGCCGTTCTTCAGCGGCGTGCTGGGTGCGGCCGAGGCACACGGTGAGCTGGACCGCCGTGGAGATCCCAGTGTGATCACGGCGATCCTCCTGCGCATACTCGCGTAGGCGCCGCCTGCCGTCCACGATTTGCTTGGGACCCAGGCCCGCCGACATCCAGCCGCGTCCGTATCGAGCCGCCCGCCTGAGCGCCAGATCGGTGTTGCCCGCAACGAAAATCGGGAGCTCTTGCTGCTTGGCTTTGGGGTGCAACTCTACGTCCTCGAAGGAACGATAGCGGCCTTTGAAGGTGGCGGACCGCTTATTGAGCAAGCGATCCAGAGCTTCCAATCCCTCGTCGACCAGCTCGCGTCGGGACGCGTGACGAAGGTGGGGCAGGCTGGCCTCCAGCTCGTCTCGGTAGATGCCCGCTCCCACGCCCAGAATGAGCCGTCCGTTGCAGTAATGGTCGAGAGTGGTGACCTGCTTGGCCAGAAGGACGGGCTCGCGCAGCGGCAACACGATGAGGCCAGTCATGAGGCGGATGTTGCGGGTCCGGGCAGCGCTGTAGGCAAGCGCGATGAGCGGCTCGTAAAAGGCAGGCGGCGTCCCGGATTCGTCGCGCACGGCGCGAGGAGTGCAGAGGTGATCATTCGGCATCACCGCGTAGAAGCCCAACTGCTCGGCGTGCTCGGCAATTCTGGTCAGTGTTTCAGGCGTGGCGAAGCCGATGGGGAAGCCGATTCCCTCGCCGGCCGTTGGCAGCGCAACTCCAAATTTCATCATCCAAACCTTTTCTTCAACGGTCGTTCAACAACCACGCTACGCGCGGCGAGACAATACATCAACACACGCTGAAGTATGTTGCGGAAAATGTCAGAACCCTGGCGCACCGGGCGGTGGTGTACCGGTCAGCGAACACGCAGCGGATTGCTGAGGGGGCACGCGAGCGTTTCATCCGCACTGGCTACAACCACGCGAGTGCGCGGGATCGCTGCCGCTTTGGGCGTGACGTCGCGAAGCGTGTCGCGACCACGTTTGGGGTGGGCAACCCGGATCTGCGGGTCGAACTGGTAACGCTCACAGTGATGGAGCGCGCCCGAAGAGATTCGAACTCCCAACCTTCTGATCCGTAGACACGGGCCGACGATATGACCAGGCACGACACGAGTTCTCCTGCCGTGTAGGTGGAGGCGTCGGGATGCCCGACTGTCGTCGTCGTTGTCGTCCGAACTGTCGTCACGCTCGCGGTGCGAAACATCAGCACTCCCGCTGCCTGCGAGTATGCGGCCACCGACCTCGGCGCCGCGCTCTGCTGCGCCGATAGTCGTCAACCCGGCGCACTCCGGAAACCCCGCAGGATCGTCTCCAGATGGCGCCGCCATAGCTCATGGCCATGGTGAGCCGGGTCGGTGCGCTCGGATTGGATGACGCCGCGCAGCGCCCAGACGGCAGCGGTGATGT
>DASZKQ010000481.1:0-4006 GCA_035552835.1 Mycobacterium sp.
GTAGGCGCGCCATGACGACCATCGAAAATCTCGCCCGGCGGTTCGATAGCGATCGGCGACACCTGAAGTCGGTCGCCTATCACCTGCTCGGCTCGGTAGCTGACGCGGAAGACGCGGTGCAGTCGGCCTGGCTGAAGGCCAGTCGGGCAGACCACGACATGATCGAGAATCTGACCGGATGGTTCACCACGATCACCGCCCGCGAGGCCATCGACCAGTTGCGAGCCCGCAAACGGCGAGCAGAGCAGCCGTTCGCCGACCCCGAACAGCTCGAGCGGATTGCCGGCGCCAGCGCGGGAGCGGACGAAGATGCGCTGCTCACCGATTCAGTGAGCCGCGCTCTGCTGGTGGTTCTCGACCGGCTCTCGCCGGCGCAACGCGTCGCCTTCGTGCTGCACGACGTGTTCGCCATGCCCTTCGACAGTATCGGTGAATTGTTGGACCGATCACCGCAAGCAACCAAAAAGCTGGCAAGCCGTGCTCGCAGCCGACTGCACGAGGGCGGCTCTGCAGAGCCCAACCGAACAGCCGAACACCTCAAAATCGTCGAGGCATTTCTCGACGCATCGCGTGGCGGGGATATTCGTATGCTGTTGCACCTGCTGGCTCCTGAGGTGGTGCGTAGAGTCGACCGCACATTGGTGCCCGACGATGTGCCGACCGAGCTCCGCGGTGCCAAGCAGGTGGCCGAGGAAACCCGACGGTTCGCCATGCGCGCACAGGCCGGAGTCGTGGTCCTTATTGACGGAGTCCCCGGTATTGCCATCGCACCCGCGGGACACGTTGAGGCGTTGCTGCAGATCGGCATTGAAGGCGGCAGGATACAAACCATCGACATCGTCGATGCCGATCGCGTGAAAAGCGCGGTTCTCGCGCTGCCACAGTGGCTATGGAGATGAACTACGAACACTAGCCCCGATGTCGACAAGCACTTTGATCGTCGGACGCTTTTACGAGGTGCCGGCGTGCTTGGCGCGGCGTCGCTGGCGCTGTGGCCGACCGCATGTAGCTCCGATGACGACGCACTGACCTTCTTCTTCGCGGCCAATCCGGAAGAGGCGGACGCCCGGCTGCGCGTTGTCGATGCCTTTCAGCGCGGGTATCCCGACATCAAGGTTCGGACGCTGTTGTCCGGACCGGACGCCCTGCAGCACATGTCGATCTATTGCGCGGGCGGGAAATGTCCGGACGTGCTGATGGCGTGGGATTTGACCTTTGCCGGATTGGCCGACCGGGGAGTGCTGCTGGATCTCAACAGCATGTTGGCCCAAGACAAGACTTTCGCTGCGGCGCTGAAGGCCGACAGCATTGCGCCGCTGTACAAGACTTTCACGTTCAACGGCGGTCAGTACGCCTTGCCGGAGCAGTGGTCGGGAAATTATTTGTTCTACAACAAGAAGCTGTTCGCCGAGGCCGGTGTGCACCCTCCGCCCGGGCGATGGGAACAGCCCTGGAGTTTCAGCGAGTTCCTCGACGCCGCCAAAGCGCTCACCAAGCGCGACCGATCGGGCAGGGTCAGTCAATGGGGATACGTCGACACCTGGGTCGCGTCGTACGCAGCCGGGCTGTTCGGTGTGAACAATGGCGTGCCGTGGTCCACCCCGCGGATGAATCCGACGCACCTCAACTTCGACAACGAGGCGTTCCTCGAAGGTATCCAGTTCTACGCGGATCTGGCCCACAAACACAAGGTCGCCCCCACCTCGTCGGACACCCAGTCGATGTCCACGATGGATCTATTCACCTCGGGCCGGGCGGCCATGGCACTCGGCGGACACTGGAGATACCAGACGGTCGACCGGGCCAACGGCCTGGACTTCGACATCACCGTGCTGCCGACCGGTCCGAAAGGGCGCGCCGCCCGCTCTAACATCGGCACAACAGGGCTCGCTATCGCGGCGAGCAGTCACCGTAAACAGCAGGCCTGGGAGTTCGTGAAGTTCGCCACCGGCCCGGTCGGACAGGCGGTAATTGGTGAATCGCGCTTGTTCGTGCCGGTTCTGCGCTCCGCGCTCGAGTCCGTCGAATTCGCCGAGGCCCACGGCAGGATCGGCAATCTCGCTGTGCTGACCGGTGGGCCGGCCCATTCCGAAGGCATGCCAATCACCCCGGAGTGGCCAAAGGTTGCCTCGCTGATGGACCGCAACATCGGCCCCGTTCTGCGCGGCGTGCGGCCGGCGACATCGCTGGCGAATGGACTGTCACACGCGGTCGACGAGGTCCTTCGAAACCCATGACCCACATCGATGAATCCGCCGCCACGATGACCCGGCGTCGCCGATTTTCCAAACGACGCGCCCGAGCCGGGCGCATGTTCGTCGCACCCAACCTGACCGCGGTCGCGGTATTCATGGTGTTCCCGCTCGGTTTCTCGCTCTACATGAGCTTCCAGAACTGGGATATCTTCAGGCCAGCCAAGTTCGTCGGTTTGGCCAACTACCACAGCCTCTTCGCCGACGACCCGCTGTTCGTCATCGCGCTGAGCAACACGGTGGTCTATACCGTCGGCACCGTTGTTCCTACGATACTCATCAGCCTCGCCGTGGCCGGTGTGCTCAACCGGAAAGTCAAGGGAATCGGTGTCTTTCGAACAATTATATTCCTGCCTTTGGCTGTGTCATCGGTGGTGATGGCCGTCGTCTGGCAATTCGTCTTCAATACCAACAACGGTCTGCTCAACATCATGCTCGGCTGGATCGGGATCGGCCCGGTCCCATGGCTGGTCGACCCGAAATGGGCGATGCTCTCGCTGTGCACGGTCAGCGTGTGGCGTAGCGTGCCGTTCGCGACCGTCATACTGTTGGCCGCCATGCAAGGCGTGCCCGACAACCTTTATGAGGCGGCCAAACTCGACGGTGCAGGGGAATTACGCCAGTTCGTCTCGATCACCGTGCCATTGATCCGCGGCGCCGTGTCTTTTGTGGTGGTCATCTCGATCATCCACGCGTTCCAGGCATTTGACCTCGTCTATGTTCTCACTGGGAGCAATGGCGGGCCGGAGACCGCGACCTACGTATTCGGGATCATGCTGTTCCAGCACGCGTTCGCCTTTTTGGAGTTCGGTTACGCCTCGGCCTTGGCGTGGGTGATTTTCGGCATCCTGCTGGTATTGACCGTGCTGCAGTTACGGCTCGGCCGTCGTCGGGCAGCCCAGGAGGAACGATCGTGGGCGTAGCCGAACGACTGATCAAACCCAGCATTGTGCGTGCCGTTGTGTTGTACACCGCGCTGACCGTTATCGCATGGTGTGCGCTCTTCCCGATCCTGTGGGCGGTATCAGGCTCCTTGAAAGATGAGGGTGAGGTAACCACGCCGACGCTGTTTCCGTCGCACCCGCTGTGGTCCAACTACCGTGAGGTGTTCGCGCTGATGCCGTTCTGGCGGATGCTTTTCAACTCTGTGCTGTATGCCGGCTGTGTCAGTATCGGCCAGGTGTTTTTCTGCTCACTCGCCGGATATGCCTTCGCACGGCTACGGTTTCGGGGCCGCGACACGTTGTTCGTCTTGTACCTGGGTACTTTGATGGTGCCGCTGACGGTGACCGTGATTCCGCAGTTCATTTTGATGCGCATCGCCGGGCTGACCGACACGCCGTGGGCGATGATCGTGCCGGGGTTGTTCGGCAGTGCGTTCGGCACCTACCTCATGCGCCAGTTCTTCCGCACCTTGCCGGCAGAACTTGAGGAAGCGGCGATCCTCGACGGCTGCTCGCCGTGGCAGATCTATTGGCGGATACTGCTTCCGCACGCGAAGCCCGCGGTGATGGTGCTGGCGGTACTCACCTGGGTCAACGTGTGGAACGACTTTCTCTGGCCGCTGCTGATGATTCAGCGTGGAAGCATCGCGACGCTCACGCTGGGGCTGGTACGGATGCGGGGCGAGTACGTTGCCAGATGGCCGGTGCTGATGGCCGCATCCATACTCATCCTGCTTCCGTTGCTTCTGGTCTACGTGGTTGCGCAACGCGCTTTCATCCGCGGTATCGCGGTCACCGGGCTTGGCGGGT
>DASZKQ010000482.1:0-4534 GCA_035552835.1 Mycobacterium sp.
CGCGGGCGCTCCTCATGCCAATCCCGTTGAGCGACAACCCGCTGGGCGATCCGGTTGAGGGCGGCGTCGACCTGAGCTCGGTCGGGTCGGCCCTGGAAGTTGGGCGAGCGGGTGAGCTTGTCGACGATCCACTCCTGGAGCAGCGTCGAGACGAAGTCGACCTGACGCAGTCCGGGCGGGGTCAGCCACAGGCGGTCGACGTCACGTTGGGCGTAACCGCGGCGGACCAGGCGGTCGAAGGTGGGTTCGAGGACTTCGTACGGTATGCCCACCTGGTCACCGATGTCGATGACGCGGGCTATCCCGAATGCTTGCTGATTGCGGTTGATTCGTAGCAGCGCCCACAATTCGGCGACATCGAGCCGACAATCTGTTCGCATGGCTATGCTGCGCAGCCGCATGCCGGGAGGGGCGCTGCGCAGCATCCGTCCGATCGCGGCTTCCAGCAGTTCCTCGGATGACTGGCCGGTCGGCATCGCGAAGCCCTCACCGAGATCGGCGGCGTTATGGCTAATATCCCGAAGCGGCACCTCGCGCAGAAACGACGCCAGCAGAAACCCGACGAATGCGACCGGAGCCGCCCACAAGAACACCTGAGTGAGCGAGGCGGCATAAGCGCCGACGATCGGGACGGCCATGGCATGAGGCAGCCGATGCAAGGCTTCCGGCGAACTGGCGGCCGCGGCGGGCGCCCGGCTGACAATCAGTGCCGGGCCGAGTCGGCTGTGCAGGAAATTGGTGAACAGCGAACCGAAAATCGCCGCGCCGAACGAACTACCGATCGTGCGGAAGAAAGTGACTCCCGAGGTGGCGACACCGAGGTCTTCGAAGCTCGACGTGTTCTGCACGATCAGGATCAACACCTGCATACAGAGGCCGATGCCGGCACCGAGGATGAACAGGCAAAGCGATTGCAGCAGCGCCGATGTCGACGGATTCATCCGGGACATCAGCAGAAAAGCGAGCGTCATCACCGCTGTTCCGGCGACCGGGAAGATCTTGTACCGGCCGGTTCGGCCGACCAGCACGCCGCTGCCCATGGACGTCGAGAGCATCCCGGCCACCATCGGCAGCGTGCGCAATCCCGATGTTGTCGCTGAAACACCGTCGACGAACTGCATGTAGGTCGGCAGGAACGTCAGCGCCCCCAACATCGCGAACCCGACCACGAAAGACAGCACACAGCACACGGTGAACACCGGGCTACCGAACAGCCGGGTCGGCAGGATTGGCGCCGCGGCACGGCTCTCCACCCAGACGAAAACGCCCAGCGCGACTGCCGAGCCGGCGAACAGCCCGATGATCGTCGCGGAACTCCACGGATAGGTGGTGCCGCCCCAACTGGTGGCCAGAGTTAGACCGGTCGCAGCCAGGCCGACGAACAAGATCCCGGTGTAGTCGATGATCGGTTTCGCGCGCGCAGTAAGCGACGGAATCGCCGCAGCCGCAACGAAAAACACGACGATCGACACCGGCACGTTGATCCAGAACGCCCACCGCCACGTGAGATGGTCGGTGAAATAGCCGCCCAGCAGTGGACCGATCACGGTCGTCACACCGAACACCGCGCCCATGGCGCCCTGATAGCGGCCGCGGTCACGCAACGGAATGACCTCGCCGATCAGCGCGGTGGCCGTGACGATGATGGCGCCGCCCCCGAGACCCTGCAGGGCCCGGGCCCCGATCAGCATTTCCATGGACCGCGAGATCCCACACAACACCGATCCGACGACGAAGAACGCCACCGCCGCTTGGAACACCCGCTTGCGGCCGAACAGGTCACCGAGTCTGCCGGCCAGCGCGGTGATGATCGTTGAGGCCAGCAGATAACTGGTGACGACCCAGGACTGATGGCCGGCCCCGCCCAAGTCGGCGACGATCGTCGGCAGCGCGGTGGCGACGATGGTTTGGTCCAATGCCGCCAGCAGCATTCCCAGCATGATCGCCAGGAAGACGAAATTGCGTCGCTGCGGACTGATCGGTGTGCTGCCGGATTCGGCATCCGGCCTGGCAGCGATCTGCGCTGTCATGCCTGCCTCCCCGTCGGGCACCTTCCCGCGGGTTAACGACTCAGTGCCCGGCTTGTCCTGTCGTCGGCGGCCGCGAGACACACTGAGCCAAGTAGAGCTCTTCACCGAGCTTGTCCATCAACTCCAGCTGGGTCTCCAGGTAGTCGACGTGGTTTTCCTCGTCGGCCACAATCCCCTCGAGCAGGTTGGCGCTGGTGGTGTCCTGCTTTTCGCGACACATGATGATTCCCGGCTTGAGCCGGTTCAACACGTCGTGTTCGATCGCCAGATCGGCCTCGAACTGCTCGCGCAGCGTCTGGCCGATGCGCAGCGAGAAGAGGCGCTGGTAGTTCGGCAGCCCTTCGAGTAGCAAAATGCGATCGGTGATCGCCTCGGCGTGCCGCATTTCGTCGAATGACTCGGCGCGGGTGTGGCTCGCCACTTCGGTGAAACCCCAGTTTTCCTGCATTTTGGAATGCAGGAAGTATTGATTAATCGCGGTGAGTTCACTGGTCAATTGCTCATTGAGCAGACGTAGAACGTCGGGATCGCCTTGCATTATTGCTCCTGTCCAAATGCCACCGCGGTCGTTGCGGACACGCTACAACAGGCGAAAGCCGTTGTCACCCAAGGTAATACTCACTCAGGTCAGCTTTCCCTAAGTAAAGCAAGCCTAGGTTGAGTGAAACGTTCTCGGAGTTCATGGACTGCTGGGTGCACGCGTTCAGCGGGAAAATTGCCCAGAGCGAAGCAGCGGCTCCGAATATTTTCGTGGCTGCCACAGGCGCGCCGGCACTTGTGCTTCCGAGCCCGCTACGTTAAAGCGCTGGTCAGCGGCACGTCGACTAGGCTGAAGTGCACTGGCGACTTAGGTTAGACTGCACTAAGTCACTTAGGTTAGACTTCACTAACAATGTACGTATGCCTGTGTGTCGGTGCGACAAGTCAGACGGTGTCTGACGCGGTCGCGCGCGGGGCGTCGACTTCGAAAGAGGTTGCGGCGGCGTGTGGGGCTGGCACTGACTGCGGGCGTTGCCGGCGCACGTTGCGCGCGATGATCGCGGCCGCCGCGCGGTTGGAGACCAGCGGCTCGCGGTAGCGGGCTCGCAATGATCAGTTGCCACGCCGGTCGGTGAAATCGGCCAGCGCCTGCGCGTTGGCCTGACCGCCCAGCAACTGGGCGAACTGGGCATTTTCCCGAGCGGTTGCAGCTGCGATTTCCGGGTGAGTCGGTTCGACGATGGTTCGCTTGACCGCGATCAAGCTCGAAATCGGTCGAGAGGCAAGGATTTCGGCATGCCGGCGGGCGTCAGCGATCAGGTCGGAAGGCTCACACACCTTCCATACCAGGCCCATTCGCAGCGCCTCGTCGGCGGTCACCCACTCCGAGGACATCAACAGCCAGGCGGCGTTTTGCCGGCCCATCAACTGGGGCAGCAGATACGACGACGCCGCTTCCGGCGCCACCCCAAGGCTGGTGAACGGGCATTTCAGCCGAGCCCTCGACGACATGAACGCCAGGTCGGCGTAGCCGAGAATGGTCGTGCCGATCCCGACGCCGACACCGTTCACCGCGCAGATCAGCGGCTTGGGAAACCGGCTCAACGCGTCGATCATCGTGGTGAAGTGCGATCCTTGACGGGCCATTTGCGGATCGGTGATGCGTGCTTGCATCTCTTTGAGGTCGTTGCCGGCGCTGAATGCTCGTCCGGCTCCGGTCAACAGCACGACAGCGATTTCGGGGTCGTCGGCCGCGACCGTCAGCGCTTCGGCGGTGGCCTCGTAGAGCGCCTCGTTGAAGGCGTTGAGCGCCTCGGGCCGGTTCAGGGTGAGGGTGCGCACCCGGTTGTCGTCATCGCTGCGCAGTATCACGGGTGTCTCCTCATGTGGTGAACGGCGTTTTCAGCACGTAGCGGCTGGTGGGCACCGTGTCGATGTTCTCGTTGGCGCCGAACGCCGATGTGCTGGCGACCATCCGGCTCAGCCGGTGTTGCAGGTCGGCATCGTCGGCGGCGCCGAAAAAGGCCTTCAGATCGGTGATCGCCTCGGCCGGGAACAGTTCTTCGACGATGCCCGCCAGCGCTGGTGCGTCCGGCGTGAGCGATCGCACCACGGCGTTCTGGGTGTAACCGAACGTCGACTGCGTCTCGATCGCCACCGGCGTGTGGTCACGCTGCCAGCGGGTCAGCCAGCTCGCCTGATCCAGCTCGGCGGGTCGACGCAACAACGCAACGTTGGCCAAACCCGTTGTGCGGCTGCCTAGTTCGAGCGGTGCTTGCAACGGAACCGATTCGGTGACCAGATAGGCGGCGAGGTGGTCGCACTCCGCCTCGAGCAGCCGCAGCGCCGCCGAGATCTGATCGCCGTAGCACTGCTGGGTCCACATGCTCACCACGGCCGCCACCGGCGGGTCAAATGTGGTCAGCGTCATCAGTGAATGACGCACCGCAGCGTCGCGGACATTGACAGCCAAACCGGCGACGCCGAGCCCAAGAATGGCATCGGCGACCGGTCCTCGCTGCCGT
>DASZKQ010000483.1:0-10463 GCA_035552835.1 Mycobacterium sp.
ACCGCGGGACAGCACCGAAGTTGGCACCTTCGGTAGACCGGAACGCCGGATCGCGTCGGCCAGCCCGGGAATTTCGTAGTCGAGCACCGCCGCGGTTTGGGCGGGCGTGTCGTCGCTCGGCGAGATGCCGGTGCCACCGGACGTGATCACCACGTCGACGCCGTTGGCGACGGCGTCACGTAGCGCATTGCCCACCGGCCCGCCGTCACCCACGACCGCCGGTTGCACCATCGAGAACCCATGCTGGGCAAGCCATTCGGAGATTATCGGCCCGCACCGATCTTCGTAGACCCCGGCCGAGGCGCGGGTCGAGGCGATGATGACGCGCGCGGATCGGTCTGCCATCACCGCTCCCATGTTCCGTGGCGGCCGCCGTCCTTCCGCAACACGCGAATGTCATCGATCCGCGCAGCCGGGTCCACCGCTTTGATCATGTCGTAGAGCGTCAGGGCCGCCACGCTCACCGCGGTCAGCGCCTCCATCTCCACCCCGGTGCGATCGGTGCTGCGCACGATCGCGGTGATGTCGATATCCGTCGCACCGACGGTGAAATCGACGTCGACGCCGGTCAGCGCCAACTGATGGCAGAGCGGAATCAAGTCGCTGGTGCGCTTGGCTGCCAGAATGCCGGCAACCCGCGCAGTGGCCAGGGCATCACCCTTCGGCAGCCCGCCCGCCGTGATCAGCTCCACCACCTGTGCGGAAGTACGCAGTGAGCCCGCGGCGACCGCGGTGCGCTTGGTGGCTGCCTTCGCGGTGACGTCGACCATATGAGCAGCGCCCTCATCGTCGATGTGCGAGAGCGGACCCGCATCAGCCACGCGTCCCATTCTGACAGGTAACTAGCGCAGGTCCCAGATCTGCACCGCGGAGCCAGCCGGAATCTCGGTGGCATCCGCTGCGATGTCCAACAGGCAGTTCGCCGACGCCAGCCACCCCAGATGGTGTGACCCCGGTGGACCGTGGCTCACGGCGGTACCGGCGGGGTCGAAAATCCCGCGGCGAAACTGGCGTTTGCCAGCCGGTGAGGTCAATGACTCGGTCAGCACGGCGGATCGCAGCGGCCGGTGCGGGTCGGGCAACCCCATCGCTGAGCGCAGCGCTGGACGGATGAACACCTCAAACGACACCAGCGCACTGACCGGGTTACCGGGCAGGGTGACGATGGGCGTGCCGGCGACCCGGCCGGCGCCCTGCGGCATGCCCGGCTGCATCGCCACCTTGACGAACTCCACGCCCTGATCACCGGCTCGGCCAAAGGCGTCCTTGACGACCTCGTAGGCACCCGCGCTGACGCCGCCGCTGGTAATGATCAGATCGGACTCGGCGGCGTATCGGTCCAGCAGCGCGGTGAACCGCGCGACGTCATCGGTGGCGATCGCGGTGGCGACCACTTCGGCATCGGCGGCGCGGACGGCGGCGGCCAGCATGACCGCGTTGGATTCGTATATTTGCCCCGGCCGCAGCGGTGTACCCGGCATCACGAGCTCTGATCCGGTGGAAATCAGCAGCACCCGCTGACGCGGGATCACTGGCAGCTGGGCCAGTCCAAGCGCAGCGGCCAGGCCGATCACCGCCGGGGTGACCACCTGCCCGGCCCGCAATACCGTGGTGCCCGCGGCGACATCCTCGCCGGCGCGGCGGATGTGCTTCCCCTCGACGCTGGGTGCGTTGATCTGCACGACATCGGTCCGCCCATCGGTGGCCTCGACGGGCACTACCGCCGTCGCGCCGGCCGGGATCGGCGCGCCGGTCATGATGCGATGCACGGTACCTGGCTGCAGTGCCGGGATGTCGATCCGGCCAGCCGGAATATCTTCGGCCACAGGCAGATTCACGGGCTCATCGGACGTGGCCGAGGCCACCTCGTCGGCTCGCACGGCGTAGCCGTCCATCGCGGAGTTGTCGAAAACCGGCAGCGCCACCGTCGCGGTCACGTCGTCGGATAGCACCCGGCCCTCGGCGTCGGACAGTTCGGCGGTGGTGGCCCGCCGGGCAGTAATCAGCCCGGCGACGATGCGTTGATGCTCCTCGACCGACCGCATGGCGTCAGTAAATATAGTTGGTCCTCGTGGGATGCCCGTCCTGGAGTCGACGATGACGCTGGTAGTGCGTGCAGCGCTGACCGATCAACCGATTCTGCTCGCCGAACACGAGGAACTGGTGAGCCATCAGGCCGCCGGTGCGGTCGTGGGCTTCGTCGGCATGATTCGCGACCACGACAACGGACGTCGAGTGCTGAAGCTCGAATATTCCGCGCACCCGTCTGCCGCCGACGTCATGGCCGAGGTGGTGGCCGACGTCGCCGCGCGATCCCCCGGGACGCGGGCCGTTGCCGCCAGCCACCGGATCGGCGTCCTGCAGATCGGCGAGGCGGCGCTGGTAGCCGCGGTCGCCGCCGACCATCGCCAAGCGGCATTTGCCACCTGCGCAGAGCTGGTGGACGCGATCAAGGCGCGGCTACCGGTGTGGAAGCGCCAATTCTTCGCCGACGGTACCGACGAGTGGGTGGGCTCGGCTTAAGTTCCTACGCGGCGGACCCCGGTCTATCCTCCGGCAAACGGCGGCAGGACGTCGATCGTGTTGCCCGCCTGCAGCGGCTGAGCCTGATCCCGTACCGCCACACCGTCGCAGAGGTACGAGCACCGGGACAATACGCGGGCGAAGTCTTGGCCGCGGTCGCCCAGCCGGTGGACCAGCTCGCTAACCGTGGCGCCGGAACGCACGCTCAGCTGCTCGGAATCGGATCCTGCGGCGGCGCGGGCGGCCGCGAAATACCGCACGGTGATGGTCTGACCCGGCACCTCAGCCGCCGATCGCGCTCATCGGCCGCGCCGGCTGGACGAAGTCTGGGTCGTCGATGCCATGGCCGGCCGGTTTGCCCCACATCGCCGTCCGCCACGCCCCCTCGATCGCGGCGTCGTCGGCGCCGCCGCGCAGCAGCTCCCGCAGGTCGGTCTCCTCGATGGCGAACAGGCAGCTACGCAGCTGCCCGTCGGCGGTCAACCGGGTGCGGTCACAGGTCGCGCAGAAGGGATGCGTCACCGAGGCGATGATGCCGACTTTTCCGGTGTGTTCCGTCGCGGGATCGGTGATCCTCCACAGCTCGGCCGGCGCCGAACCCCGCGGCGCCCGATCGGGTTTCAGCGCAAACGAATGACGTCGCAGCTGCGCGAGCACTTGGTCTGCGGTCACCGTAGCCTCACGACGCCATTGGTGTCCGGCATCGAGGGGCATCTGCTCGATGATCCGTAACTGGTAGTCATGGTCGAGGCAGAACCGCACCAGCGACACCGCATCGTCGAGCCCGGTCCGCGGGTCCAGCACAGCATTCACCTTTACCGGTCGCAGACCCGCTGCGTGGGCGGCGGCCAGGCCATCCAGCACATCGGCCAGCCGGTCGCGGCGAGTGATCGCCGCGAAGCGGACGTAATCCATGCTGTCCAGCGACACGTTCACCCGGTCCAAGCCGGCCCGCGCCAGCTCGTCAGCATGCTTGGCCAACAAAACGCCGTTGGTGGTCAGCGCGAGCTCCGGGCGCGGCCGCAGTGCGGCGGTTGCAGCGACAATTTCGTCAAGATGCTTGGCCAGCAACGGTTCTCCACCGGTGAACCGCACCTTGGTTATGCCCAGTCGGGTCACGCCGATTCGCACCAGCCGGAGAATCTCGTCGGGCTGCAGCAGCTGCTCGGCAGCCGACCACGGCAGACCGGCCGCGGGCATGCAGTAGGTGCAGCGCAGATTGCAGCGGTCGGTCAACGACACCCGCAAATCGGTCGCGACCCGCCCGTAGCTGTCGACCAACGGGCCGGTGGACGGGGGCTGGGTTACCGGGTCAACGAAGCGACGCCGCACCAAAGGCACACCGAGCGTCGTGATCGTCATGGCACCATCCGGATCTGGTCGCGAGCAACCTGTCTATTATCCATCGGCCCGGCGAAGCCGGCATCGCGCCACGCTTTCCTGCAGGTCATGGCGTCATCTAGCATCTATTTGTGCCAACCATGCGCATCCGTCAGGCAGCTGAGCTGCTAGGGGTCAGCGACGACACTGTCCGGCGATGGATCGACAGCGGCGCTTTGTCGGACAGCCAAGACGACGCCGGCCGCAAGGTGATCACCGGGCGCGTGTTGGCCGAGTTTTGGCGCAAAAACGCACGGCCGTTGCCGCCGAACCCGCTCGGCACCGGCAGCTCAGCGCGGAATCGATTTGTCGGTTTGGTCACCAACGTGGTCAGCGACAAGGTGATGACCCAAGTCGAGATGCAGTGTGGTCCGCACACCGTCGTATCCCTGATGAGCACCGAGGCTGCAAAGGAATTGAAACTCGAGCCCGGCAGTCTTGCCGTAGCGGTTGTCAAGGCCACCACCGTGATCATCGAAACCCCTAAAGCGTTTGCCGATTAACGCCCGCGGGTACGCGGCGGCGGTGGATGCGGTCAGCGAAAGATGGAAGCGCAGCCAGCTTTATGAATGGCTTCGCCTCAAAGGCTATGTCGCCTTAAATTTGCCCCGGACGGTCACCATGCTGGGTGCAGCGCTGCTAATGGGAATCGCTGCGGCCCATGTCTACGTGTTAACCAGCCGGCCGGCATTGCCAATGTACTTCGCTGTCTATACCGCGACCCTGGGAACTTGCTGCCTTTTGACTGCCGCGTCCCTGTGGCTGGGCCGCAATCCCCGTGTGCCGCAATTAGGATGGTTCGTCGGTGATCTGGTCTCGGTCGTCTTCCTCGGTCTATACCTGGCCAGTCGTGCGACGGCGCTGCCCGGGCTGGTGGCGGTGACCGGCCGGTGGGATTTCGCCCCCGGCACGTTCGCCGGCGCGTTCGCGCTGGGCTTCATCGCCGTCCACATGTCGGTGCTGCTGGGCATCAACGTGGCTTATCCGCAACGGCAGCCATGGTTTGACTGACGGGATTTCGGCGATGACGACGTTCGATTATCCGCTGTGGCTACGAGTCGACCATTGGCTCAATGTGTTGTTCGTGACGTTGATCATTCGCAGCGGCATCGAGATCCTCGCCACCCATCCGAAGTTGTACTGGCATGACGACAGCAGACCCGGAAGCGAATGGGCGCGCTTCACCCGCAAGGTCATGCCGAAGAACAAGCTGTACGACACCCTCGACGAGGAGGAGGACTACAGCCCGTTCATTTCGTTGCCGGGCCACGCGCAGTTGGGCCTCGGCCGGCACTGGCATTTCTTCGCGGTGATCGGCTGGATTTTGGTAGGACTGTCCTACTACGTCCTGCTTTTCGCGACCGGCCAATGGCATCGCTACTGGCCCGCGTCGTGGTCCATCTTCCCGGAGGCGTGGAACGACATCGTCACGTATATGACGTTCAACCTGCCGCCGTTGGTGCCGGGTGAACCCATGGATGCCATCCAGAAGCTGACCTATGCGGGCGTCGTCTTTGGGCTGGCGCCATTCCAAATCCTTACCGGGGCAGCCCAGTCCCCAGCGATCGAGGCCAGGTTCCCGTGGTACGTCCGGATGTGGGGAGGACGGCAATGGGCGCGCAGTCTGCATTTCGTGGGTCTGGTCGCCTTTGTTGTCTTCATCGCCATCCATCTCTCGATGGTGTTCTTTTGGGGCTGGGGCCACCTTACCGCCGCGATGATCTTCGGCTCGATTCGCAACACCTACTGGGCAACGGCCCTGTCGCTGTTGATCATCGCAGCGATCGTCGGCATCCACGTCGCGGCGACGATGTGGAGCCTGCGCAACCCTCGTTCAGTTCAGCGTGTCCTCGGTGCTGTGGTTTCCCGCGCTCGACTTCTTCTGTTGCGGCCCTTGGACTCCCGGCAGAACTATCCGGAACGAAAACTCACTCCGCAGCATCGCGTCAACGGCAAGCCGCCCTGTTCGGCCGAGTACAAGGTGATGGCCGTGCACAACTTCGTCGACTGGCGGCTGCGGGTCGGGGGTTTGGTCGAAAACCCGGTGACTTTGGATTTGGCAGCGTTGCGGGCGTTGGCCGATCCGGAAACGCAGCGGGTCATGCACAACTGCGTGCAGGGCTGGACGAGCATCGGTCAGTGGAGCGGCCTGCACCTGAGCACGCTAGTCGAACTCGTGCGACCGCTACCACAGGCGAAATACATCTGCTCGATGACCATGCAGGACAACGACCGAGACGAGCCCAGTTCGCATGGCGGAGGCCAGTTTTACGAAGTGATGGATCTCGAACTCGCGTACAAGCCGCAGACCATCCTGGCCTACGAGATGAACGGCAAGCCGTTGCCGATCAAACACGGCGCACCGTTGCGGCTGCGGGTGGAGACCCAAGTCGGATTCAAGATGGCCAAGTGGATCAGCCAGATTGAGTTCATCAACGATTATTCCGGCATCGGCAAGGGTGCGGGTGGTTGGCGTGAGGACAACGTCTACTACGACAAGGACGTCGAGATCTAGCATGGCCGATAACCTTGTGCGCCCGGAGCTGATCAGCCTGGTTCCCATCGACCGGGACCGCGTCGTCGCGCAAGTCGCCGCGAAAGGCGGGCACTGCGAGAGCTGCGGCGGAACCGATTTCGAGGTCGGCCATGCCCTTTACCTCGGTTTTCTGTTTGTCGACGAGGACGACGATGCCTACCTGGTGGCGTTGACGTGCCGCAACCCGGAGTGTGGGCAACGCACCGCAATCAGGCTGCGCGAGAAGGACTTTCTCAGCCGCGGCGAAACAGCAGCCCGCGCCGCGACTTGGCTGGCCTCGGCTCCCTGAAGACGGGCTGAACAAGTCCGATTCGATCGATCAGGTCGGAAAGCCCCTGCAGCTCGTCGCATAGCGCTTGAAACCGGCGCTCACCGGCCTCGTCGAGTAGGCCGCGCGAACGGTAATGCACCAGCCGCGGCAGCCGTCCGGCAAGCGCGGTACCCCATCTGATGCTGAAGTCGTACTTCTCGCCGTCGCTTACTTCGTCTTTCTGGCCAAGTTGTTTGAGCGCCTGGATCTGTTCGGTAAGCCACGTGACGTCATCGTCGATAGTGATCGGTGCGGGGTCTTCTTCCATGTCGTCACCCATGGTCCTCCATTTGTCTTGTCACAGGCGCGGTTTGGCGACACTCACCACTAACGGTGTCCCTGCGAAAGTGAGATACACCCGGTGCGGCCCGACGGCCATGCCCGACAGCGGTGCCGATCGTTGCGATTCAGGAAGAGCTGTCCGGTAATTGGTGATCCGCAGCACCGGGATGGTGTCCTGCTCGAAGCGCATGAAGCTAACCGTCTCCAGCACCGCCAGCTCCCGGTCGGTGGCCGCGTAGATGCGGGTGTCGTCGGTGCCGATGCGCCGGATCGGCGACGGCAACTGGGTCGCGGCCCGCACCTTCAAGCCCTCCCCACTGCGCCGCACGTCGACGCAATAGAGCAGGTCGCCGTCGCGGCGTGCCACATAACTGCGCGTCACCGCGGCGCCATCACCTGCCGCGGACGCGACACCCATGGCCAGCGATCCAAGCTCCTGGGGCGGCGACGAGGGTCCTCGGTAGTAGCGGATTCCCGATGGCCCGTAGACGTGGTACTCGATGTCGCGCCCACGGTTGGCGCCGTCGATCGTGTCCGAGGGATCACCGGAGATCTTGGCCGTCGGCAGTTTCCGGAAGCCGTATTCATCCACGGGAGTCACCGACGATCCGTCCGCCGACAGCGCCAGCAACACCCGCATTCCACCGTCTTCGGAAAGGTAGGCAGGAGCGGGTCCGGCGTCGAACTCATCGACCTGGCGCAAGGTGGCCAAATCGAGGACGGCGACCTTGCCGCGTTGCGGCTGTGGCACAAAGATGTGCTGGTCGTCTTTCCGACTGATCTGTAGGTTGCGCCCCACCGCTATCGGTGACGACAGCCGGGTCGTGGCGTGGCCGGCGCGCAGCAGATCAGTGATTTCGGCGACTCGGCCATCGTCGGTGAGCCCAACGAGGGCATCACTGCGATACGACCACACCGGATCACGCAGCGTCGCGCCGACCGTCATCACGCTGACCTCGGGTGTGGTCTCCACCGCTGTCCCCGGCGCCGTGCAGCCCGCAGCCGCAACAACACTGACTGCCAACGGAACCCACCATCGCCGCAGCCGACGCATCACGATTCTCGCCAACCTCGCAGCCTTTTTTGAAGCCCTGATTTCACCTGTGCAATACCCCAGAACCAGGCCTGGCTACACATACGCTGTCAGGATGGGCACGAAGGCCGCCAAGCAAGTCGACTTCACACGTCTGGCTGCCGCATTGGACTCCTACCGGTTCGCCTACCTCGTCACCGTCGATGATGACTACCGGGTGCATACCGTCACCGTCGAACCCGAGCTGCGCGAGCGCGTGATGGACGTCGGGCTGATCGGCGGCAGAACCCGCAAAAACGTTGAAAGCCGAAGCGCCGTCACATTGTTGTGGCCACCGAGCGAGCCGGGCGGCTACTCGCTGATCGTCGACGGCCAGGCCGAACTGACCGACTCCGATGACGACACCGCTGAGCTTCGGGTGGTGCCGACCCGAGCGCTGTTGCACCGCAACGCCGACCCGAACATTCCGGGGTCCGCGAAAGGCTGCCTGCACGACTGTGTGGTGTTCGCCAAACCGTAGCCCAAGTGTGGCTCATCTCACAGCGCTTTCACATCGCTGACCTGCGGTTTCAACACCTCACAGCGGCCGGTAGCCGGGTGAAAGGTCAAGTTGACCCGGGCGTAACTCTCGCCGCTGGAGGCCGAAACAAGTCCACGCCACCATGGGTCCGATCGATGGGGACAGGACGGTGCATGGAAACGGTCGCCACGGTGTGCGGTTACTGCGGCGTGGGCTGCGGTATGGACCTGCATGTGGCCGACGGCGTGGTGACGAAGGCCACCGGCCGACCGGACCACCCCGCTAACCGGGGTCGACTCTGCACCAAGGGCACCACGACCGCGGATATGCTGCGCGCCGGCGGCCGCCTGACGACGGCGTTGGTCCGTCCGGAGCGCAGCGACGAGGCCGCGCCGACCGGCGTGGACGCTGCCGTCGAGACGGTGGCTGCCCAGCTGTCGGCGATCCGCGACGAGCATGGGCCCGACGCCATCGCGCTATACGTGTCAGGGCAGATGTCCATCGAGGCGCAGTATCTGGCCAACAAGCTCGCCAAGGGCTACCTGCGGACCCAGTGGATCGAGTCCAACTCGCGGCTGTGCATGGCGAGCGCCGGCACCGGCTACAAGCAGTCGCTTGGGGCCGACGGTCCGCCCGGCAGCTACGACGACCTGGACACTGCGGACCTATTCCTGGTGCTCGGTGCGAACATGGCCGACTGCCATCCGATCCTGTACCTGCGGATGATGGACCGCGTCCGCAACGGCGCGAAGCTGGTGGTCGTCGATCCCCGTCGTACCGCCACCGCGGCCAAAGCTGACTATTACCTGCCGGTGCGCCCGGGCACCGACCTGGCCTTGCTGAACGGGCTGCTGCGGCTGGTGCGCGACGCGGGCGGTGTGGACACCGAATTCGTGGCCGTCTACACCGAGGGCTGGGAGCCGCTGGACGCCCTGCTCGACGAGTATCCGGCGGATCTTGTCGCCGACATCACTGGGATCGACGAAGCGGATCTGCGCGCCGTCGCGGAGTTGATCTGCGGGACCAAGAACTGGGTGAGCCTGTGGACGATGGGCCTGAACCAGTCCACCCACGGCACCTGGAACACCAACGCGCTGTGCAACCTGCACCTTGCGACCGGAGCGATCTGCCGCCCGGGTGCGGGCCCGTTCTCGCTGACCGGCCAGCCGAATGCGATGGGCGGCCGGGAAATGGGATACATGGGCCCGGGCCTGCCCGGGCAGCGATCGGCCCTGGATCCCGCCGATCGGGCCTTCGTCGAGGACCGCTGGGGGCTCGAGCACGGGACCATCCGCGCCGAGGCCGGCACCGGCACCATCGACATGTACCGGCGGATGGCCGACGGCGAGATTCGGGCGGCGTGGATCATCTGCACCAATCCCGTTGCCTCGGTGTCGAATCGGGACTCGGTGATCGCGGGTCTCAAGCGCGCCGAGCTGGTGGTGGTCCAGGATGCGTTCGCCGGCGTCGAAACCGCCGAATACGCCGACGTGGTGCTGCCGGCAGCGCTGTGGACAGAGGCCGACGGGGTGATGGTCAACAGCGAGCGCACGCTCACCCATTGCGCCCCCGTGCTGGCCCCGCCCGGCGAGGCCATGCCGGACTGGCAGCTGATCTGCCGGGTTGCCACCGCCATGGGCTATCCCGGTTTCGAGTTCGACTCCGCCGCGGAGGTTTTCGCTGAGCTGGCCGGTTTCCACAATCCCCGCACCGGCTGGGACCTGCGCGGCGTGGACTACCGGCGGCTGCGCCGTGCACCGGTGCAGTGGCCCGCCGCGCCGGCTTGCGCCGACCGGAACCCGATCCGCTACCGCAACGACGGCGTCAGCCAGGATCTGCACACGGCCGAGGACGGCACGGTCCCCGCGCTGGCCTTCCC
>DASZKQ010000484.1:0-17014 GCA_035552835.1 Mycobacterium sp.
GCCTTGTCCAGTTCGGTGTCCCGGCACAGCACCGAGATCCGGATCTCCGAAGTCGAGATCAGGTCGATGTTGACCCCGACACCAGCCAGCGCCTCGCAGAACGTGGCGGTGACCCCCGGATGGCTACGCATGCCGGCGCCGATCAGCGACACCTTGCCGATGTGATCGTCGTAAAGCACTTGGCTGAACCCGATCTCGTCTTTGAGCGCATCCAGCGTCTCCACCGCGACCCGGCCGCTGTCGCGGGGGCAGGTGAACGTGATGTCGGTCTTGCCGTTTTCGATCTTGGAGATGTTCTGCAGCACCATATCGATGTTGACGTCGGCGTCGGCGACCGCACGAAACACCTTGGCCGCGTAGCCCGGGTGGTCGGGGATCCCGACGATGGTCACCTTGGCCTCGCTGCGGTCGTGTGCGACGCCGGTCAGAATGGGGTCTTCCATGGGTATGTCCTCGATCGATCCGGTGACGACGGTGCCTGGCTTGTCCGAGTACGAGGACCGGACGTGCACCGGAATGTTGTAGCGGCGTGCGTATTCCACGCAGCGCAGCATCAGTACTTTGGCGCCGCAGGCGGCCATTTCGAGCATCTCCTCGAACGTGACCGTGTCCAGCCGCCGGGGATTGGACACAATCCGCGGGTCCGCGCTGAAGATGCCGTCCACGTCGGTGTAGATCTCGCACACATCGGCGCCCAGCGCCGCGGCCAGCGCGACTGCGGTGGTGTCCGAGCCGCCGCGGCCCAGAGTGGTGACGTCCCTGGTGTCCTGGCTGACGCCCTGGAATCCCGCGACCAGCACAATCAGCCCCTGGTCAAGCGCGGACTGCAGCCGGGCCGGGGTGACGTCGATGATCTTGGCCTTGCCGTGGGCGCCGGTGGTGATGACACCGGCCTGCGAGCCGGTGAACGAGCGGGCTTGAGCGCCCAGCGATTCGATGGCCATCGCCACCAGTGCGTTGGAAATGCGTTCACCGGCGGTCAGCAGCATGTCCAGCTCGCGAGCAGGCGGCGCCGGGCACACCTGCTGAGCCAGCTCCAGCAGGCCGTCGGTGGTATCGCCCATCGCCGAGACCACCACGACGACGTCGTTGCCCTGCTTTTTGGCCTCGACGATGCGTTCGGCGACGCGGCGAATCCGTTCGGCGTCGGCCACCGAAGATCCGCCGTACTTTTGCACGACGAGCGCCACGTCGATCCTTTCGGGAGTTCCCTCTGCGTCGCGAGGTTTGGGTCGAAAACAGGATACGTGGATTGCCCGGGCGACGATGACGGCCGGGCACCCGCAGCCGGCCCTCGGAACAGACAATGCTCAACCAGGCTTAACCACTATTTGATATCCAATAGCAGCAGGCATGGGCTGAGAAAGGGGTCGTCACGGTGGTCAGTGAGTCAGCCGGCGTGTTATGGGGCAGCGAACCAGATGAGCATGACTATCCGGCAGCGGCGGACTATCTCGCACTGCTCGCCAAGCCCGGGCAGGTCAGCGAAATTGTGGCGGAGCTGAAGAAGGCGCCGATCGTGTACAAGAAGGCCAAGGATCTGCTGCGCGCATCGCGCCTGGCGCTGCTGCCACCGGACAACGCACATGTGCGCTCCGATCTTGACAAGATCAAGAAAGGCAAGCAGCTGTCACCGGTCCTGCTGGTCCGCGGAGATTTGGTCAACGATGTGGCGTTGCAGATCGCCGACGGCTACCACCGGGTGTGCGCCAGCTATCACACCGACGAAAACACCGACATCCCGGTCAAGATCGTCCCGGCCGGGGACTAGCGGCCTGGGGTTTTGGGCAACCGCGCAGGCGCGGTAAAGTAGCCAACGTGCAGCGGGTGCTCCTTCTCGGACGCCGCGACGGGGCCTGATCGAGACCGGCTTCCCGTCGCGGGTGTTCGCGATGCGCCGGTCGCCGCCGTTTAGGCGCCCTTCTCATTCCCCGGAGCAACAACCGTGACCGAATTTTCCAGCTTTACCTCCCCCGATCTGGGCGACTCCCCTGACGTCTTCAAGTCCGTTCGAACCGTCACCAAACCCGCTGGTCAACCCAACGTGGGCCAACCGGCGTGGAATACCCAACGCGGGTCAGCGATGCCGATCGGCCGGTACCGGCCATTCGCCGAGGAAGTCGAGCCCGTGCAGCTGGCCGACCGTAGCTGGCCCGACAAAGTGATCACGCGTGCGCCGCTGTGGTGTGCGGTGGACCTGCGTGACGGCAACCAGGCGCTGATCGACCCGATGAGCCCGGCCCGCAAGCGGCGCATGTTCGACCTGCTGGTGCGCATGGGCTACAAGGAGATCGAGGTCGGGTTTCCGTCGGCCAGCCAGACCGATTTCGACTTCGTCCGCGAGATCATCACCGAGGATGCGGTCCCTGACGACGTCACCATCCAGGTGCTGACCCAGTGCCGCCCGGAGCTGATCGAACGCACCTTCCAGGCGTGCGAGGGAGCACACCGCGCCATCGTGCACTTCTACAACTCGACGTCGATCCTGCAGCGCCGCGTGGTTTTCCGCGCGGACCGGGCCGCGGTCCAGGCCATCGCGACGAACGGTGCGCGCAAGTGCGTCGAGGAGGCCGCGAAGTATCCCGGCACGCAGTGGCGGTTCGAGTACTCGCCGGAGTCTTACACCGGCACTGAGCTGGAATACGCCAAGCGGGTCTGCGACGCCGTCGGCGAGATCATCGCGCCGACGCCGGACAACCCGATCATCTTCAACCTGCCCGCCACGGTGGAGATGGCCACGCCGAACGTCTACGCCGACTCGATCGAGTGGATGAGCCGCAACTTGGCGAACCGGGAATCCGTCATCCTGAGCCTGCATCCACACAACGACCGCGGAACCGCGGTCGCCGCAGCCGAATTGGGCTACCAGGCCGGTGCGGACCGGATCGAGGGCTGCCTGTTCGGCAATGGCGAGCGGACTGGGAACGTCTGCCTGGTGACGCTGGGCCTGAACTTGTTCTCCCGCGGCGTCGACCCGCAGATCGACTTCGCCAACATCGACGAGATCCGCCGCACGGTGGAGTACTGCAACCAGCTGCCGGTCCCCGAACGTCACCCCTACGGCGGCGACCTGGTCTACACGGCGTTCTCCGGCAGCCACCAAGACGCCATCAACAAGGGCTTGGATCAGATGAAGCTCGACGCGGATGCCGCCGATTCCGATGTCGACGACCTGCTCTGGCAGGTGCCGTATCTGCCGATTGATCCGCGTGACGTCGGGCGCACCTATGAAGCGGTGATCCGGGTCAATTCGCAGTCCGGCAAGGGCGGGGTGGCCTACATCATGAAGGCTGATCACGGCCTGGCGTTGCCGCGACGGCTACAGATCGAGTTCTCCGGCGTGATCCAAAAGATCGCAGAGGGCACTGCGGGAGAAGGCGGCGAGGTCAGTCCCAAGGCGATGTGGGATGCGTTTGCCGAGGAGTACTTGGCGCCGGTGCGACCGCTGGAGCGGATGAAGCAGCGGGTCGAGGCATCCGAGGAGGACGGCGGCGCGACGACAATCGCCGCGACCGTCAAGATCGATGGGGTAGAGACCGAGATCAGCGGTTCCGGCAACGGCCCGCTCGCCGCTTTCGTCGACGCGCTGGGCACCGTCGGGTTCGACGTGGCCGTACTGGATTACTCCGAGCACGCGATGAGCGCCGGCGATGACGCTCAGGCCGCCGCGTACGTGGAGGCGTCGGTCGGCGGGCGGACGGTGTGGGGCGTCGGCATCGCGCCGTCGATCACCACGGCGTCGCTGCGTGCTGTGGTCTCGGCGGTGAACCGGGCCGCCCGGAAGTGAGTCGTCAGGCCAAGATCTTGGCCAGCAGCATTCCCGCCAAGGTCTGGGCTTGCACGCAGCTGTCGGCGCCAACGATGAGGTAGATCCAGCCCTTGAGCACGTCGACGGTGGCTGGCGGAGCCACAAAGCAGAACGACTGATCGCCAAGTCCCGGGATGTTTTGAACCTGGCCGGCGGTCTGCTTGTTGGCGACGAATCCCTTCGACTGCGAGTTGAGGCACTGCTCGTTGGCGGGCTGGCCGTCTTTGCAATATAGGTCGTTCCAGTACAGCTTGAAGCTGACGTCGTTGCCGGCCGCGGGCACCGAATTGCATTGCGCCTCACTTGAGGACTGGCTTCCCTCGGGCGCTGGAAACGCCCTGCCCATCACCTGGCTGATGTCGGCTCCGCTCAACAAGCCACAGAAATTCGCCGGAACGTGCACACTGCCGCCCTTTGCCGTTGAGCTGGTATTGCCGCCGCCGTGTGACCCGCCGCCGCACGACGCCGTCATCACTGCGACGGCTGCCAGCGCCGTAAACATCCACCACCGGACCGAACCGCGTTTGTGCTCTGCCATCGTCGTTTTCGCGTTCATCGCCTACTCATTGAACCGCGCGGCGAGAATTCGCGCTGAGCTGGGCGGCGTGAGGAGGAGGCGGGCAATCAGAACAAGGCGAACTGCTCGCCCGCGCGCGCCGCGTCGATGAAGTCCTCGACGCCAGTGCCACTGGCCACCGTCCCAACGCAATCCATGAACTTCGCGTCAGAGACCACCGGCACGCCCAACTCGCGAGCCAGGTAGCCCTTGCCGTGTGCGGGACGGGATTCGTTGCAGATCACCAGCGAGGTTTCCCGGTCGACGGCCTCGGCGTAAGCCAATCCGGCATGCAGGATCCGCTCGACCAGCTCCTCGTGAGTCCGTTCGACCTCGGCCGCCAGCGCGACCCGCATGCCCTGCACCAGTGGCCTATCACGGACGTACCGGCCCGGATTCAGGTACGGGCACGGCATCCGCGACGCCAGCATCTTCAGCGGTCGCAGCTCATCGTGGGTGACTCTGCCGCTGGGCCAACGACGACGGGTGACCGGGCGCACAGGTAGCCAGATGTCGCGTTCGCGGGCCCGCTCCAGCGCAGCCGCCAGCACGTTGGTCAGGACCACGGCGTCATCGAACGCATCGTGCGGGCGCCGTTGGGTCACCCCCCAGTGCGCGGCCAGGGTCTCCAACCGCAGGTTGTCGATGCCCAGTTCCAGCCGCCGCGCCAGCTCTACCGTGCACATGACGGTGTCGATCGGCAGTTCGACGTCGGCCATCTCAGCCTCTGCGGTAAGGAAGGCGTAGTCGAACGCGACGTTGTGCGCGACCAGTGTGCGACCGCCCAGTAACTCGACCACGTCGCCGACGATGTCCGCGAACTGCGGCTGGTCCTCGAGCATCGCAGCGGTCAGGCCGTGCACGTGGGTGGGGCCGGGATCGACGCCCGGGTTGAGCAGGCTGACGACAGATTGCTCGACTTGACCATCGACGTCGAGGGCCAGCACCGCGAGGCTGATGACCCGGGCGCTGCCCGGTCTGAAGCCGGAGGTTTCGACGTCGATGACGGCCCATCCCGCGCCGGGCTGGGTAACCGGACGGCCCCAGGTCGTCGTCTGGCTCGCCACCGGGTTGTCGGGCATAAATGGAGGATGGCACGTCGAGCCGACATCACCGGGTCGCTACGCGCCGTGTCGTGCAGTCAACCCGACGAGGCCGACCCGCTGCGCTCGGAAAAGCGCCGAGCTTGCGATCGCCCTTCACCCGACGAGGCCGACCCGCTGCGCTCGGAAAAGCGCCGAGCTTGCGATCGCCCTTAAACTGCCCGGGTGATCACCGCCCGAGGACGCCTGGCGCTCGCCGCCGGAGCCGGCGCGCGATGGGCCTCACAGGTGACCGGTCGAGGGGCGGGCGCGATGATCGGCGGCCTGGTGGCCATGACGCTGGACCGTTCGATTCTGCGTCAGCTCGGCACCGGCCGGCGCATCGTCGTCGTCACCGGCACCAACGGCAAGTCGACGACGACCCGGATGACCGCGGCCGCCCTGCGCGCCTTGGGCGAGGGAAGCTCGGTGGCCACCAACGCCGAGGGCGCCAATATGGACGCCGGGCTGGTAGCGGCGCTTGCCGCCGACCGCAACGCCGCCTTGGCGGTCCTCGAGGTCGACGAAATGCACGTGCCGCATGTACTAGATGCCGCCGGCGCTGCCGTTATTGTCCTGCTCAACCTGTCCCGCGACCAGCTGGACCGGGTCGGCGAGATCAACGTGATCGAACGCAGGCTGCGGGCCGGCCTGGCCCGCCACCCACAGGCCGTCGTCGTCGCCAACTGCGATGACGTGCTGATGACCTCGGCCGCATACGACTGCGCCAACGTGGTGTGGGTGGCCGCGGGTGGCAGCTGGGCGGCTGATTCGGTCAGCTGCCCGCGCAGCGGCGAGGTGATCGTTCGCGATCGGGGCCACTGGTATTCCACAGGGGCTGACTTCAAGCGGCCCAGCCCGCATTGGTGGTTCGACGACCACATGCTCTACGGGCCCGACGGGCTGGCGCTGCCGATGCGGTTGGCGCTGCCGGGCTCGGTGAATCGGGGCAACGCCGCCCAGGCAGTGGCGGCCGCGGTCGCGCTGGGCACCGATCCGGCGGCCGCGGTGGCCGCGGTGTCCGGGGTCGACGAGGTCGCGGGGCGGTACCGCACCATTCGCGTCGGTGCGCACACCGCGCGGATGCTGTTGGCCAAGAACCCCGCAGGCTGGCAGGAAGCGCTGTCGATGGTGGATAAGGACGCGGCCGGGGTGGTGATCTCGGTCAACGGGCAGGTGCCCGACGGCGAGGATCTGTCCTGGCTGTGGGATGTGCGGTTCGAGGAATTCGAACAGCACTTTCAAGGGACCCCAGTGGTGGCCGCCGGCGAACGCGGGACTGACCTCGCGGTGCGGTTGGGGTACGCCGGCGTGGACCACACCCTGGTGCACGACACGCTGGCGGCCATCGCGTCGTGCCCACCCGGGCCCGTCGAGGTTGTCGCCAACTACACCGCATTCCTGCAGTTGCAACGCAGATTGGCTCGTCATGGCTGACTCCGCGGTGCAGATCGGCCTGGTGCTGCCCGACGTGATGGGCACCTACGGTGACGGCGGGAATGCCGCGGTACTCCGGCAACGCCTGCGGCTGCGCGGCATCGCCGCCGAGATCGTCGAGATCACGCTGGCCGACGTGGTGCCTGACAGCCTCGACCTGTACGCGTTGGGTGGGGCCGAGGACTACGCGCAGCGGCTGGCAACCAAGCATCTGGTCCGCCACCCGGGATTGCAGCGCGCCGCCGCCCGCGGCGCGCCGGTGCTGGCGATCTGCGCCGCCATTCAGGTGCTCGGCCACTGGTATGAGACGTCGTCGGGCGAACGGGTCGACGGCGTGGGTCTGCTCGACGTGACCACCTCGCCGCAGCAGGCTCGCACCATCGGGGAGGTGCTCAGCACGCCGCTGCTGGCCGGGTTGACGCAGCCGTTGACCGGTTTCGAGAACCATCGCGGCGGCACCGTGCTCGGTGATGCGGCGTCGCCGCTGGGCGCCGTGAAGAAGGGTGCGGGCAACCGCGCTGGCGACGGCTTCGACGGTGCGGTACAGGGCAGCGTGATGGCCACCTACATGCACGGGCCTTGCTTGGCCCGCAATCCGGAGCTCGCCGACCTGCTGCTGAGCAATGTGGTGGGTGAGCTGGCGCCGCTGGAGCTGCCCGAAGTGGACTTGTTGCGCCGCGAGCGGCTGGCGGCTCGTTAGCGCCGGCGCACCGAGACTTAAGCCACTGCGACGCGCCCCGGCGTGTCGTGTGCGTGGTTTAAGTGTCGGCGAGCAACGAGGCGCGACCCAGGCTTCAAGCCATCGCGCGGCGGCCGGTCAGCGCGCGGCCCAGGGTCAGCTCGTCGGCGAATTCCAGGTCGCCGCCCATCGGCAGTCCGGAGGCAATTCGCGTGACGGTCAGGCCGGGAATGTCGCGCAGCATCCTTACTAAGTAGGTGGCGGTCGCCTCGCCTTCGGTGTTGGGGTCGGTGGCGATGATCACCTCAGTGATGTCGACGCCGTCGACCTGCTGACCGATCCGGTTCAGCAGCTCGCGGATGCGCAGTTGCTCTGGACCGACTCCGGACAGCGGATCCAGTGCCCCACCCAGAACGTGGTAACGGCCGCGAAATTCGCGGGTGCGCTCGACGGCCTGGACGTCCTTGGGCTCCTCGACGACGCAGACCTGCGAACCGTCCCGGCGCGGGTCGGCGCAGATGCGGCAACGTTCGTCGTCGGAGACGTTGCCGCACACCGCGCAAAACCGCACGCCGTCACGGACTTTGGCCAGCACCGTGGTGAGCCGGTCGATGTCAGGCGGTTCGACGGACAACAAATGAAAGGCGATGCGCTGCGCGCTCTTCGGCCCGATACCCGGCAGCTTGCCGAGCTCGTCGATCAGGTCCTGGACCGGCCCTTCAAACAAGTCAGGACTCCGGGATGCCCAGCGCGTTGCCCATCCCGCCGGCCAGCGGACCCAGTTGCTCCTGCGCCATGGTGGTGACCTGCTTGGAGGCGTCGGCGAGCGCGCCAACGATCAAGTCCTGCAGCGTCTCGATATCGGCTGGGTCGACGACTTTGGGATCGATCTTCACCGCCACGACCTCGCCGCTGCCCTTGACGGTGACCTCGACCAGGCCGCCACCGGCCTTTCCGTGTACCTCGGCGTTGGCGAGGCGCTGCTGGGCGGCCAGCAGCTGTTGCTGCATCTGCTGGGCCTGGGCAAGCAACGCCGACATGTCGGGCGGGCCTCCGGGCTGCATGACGGTCCCCTTGCATCTTGGTCTCGACTTGGTTTCGGCTCGGTTTCGCCCAAGGCTTATGGGCGGGTCGAAGCTTTAAGCGTAGTCGGCGCCAGGCTAACGTGGCGCCGTGCGCATACCACACTGCCTGCGTGTCGGGGCCGGGATGGCCATCGGCATTCTCACGGTCGTCGTGGGCGCACCGATGCCGACGGCCCCGAAGGCCGCCGCCGTCCCCGGCAACATCGCCGGCATGATCGTGTTCCTCGATCCCGGTCACAACGGCGCCAACGACGCATCGATCAGCCGTCAGGTGCCCACCGGGCGCGGCGGCACCAAGGACTGCCAGGCCAGCGGGACCTCGACCAACGACGGCTATCAGGAGCACACCTTCACCTGGGACACCACGTTGCGCATCCGCGCCGAACTCAACGCGCTGGGGGCACGGACGGCGATGTCACGCGGCGACGACAGTACGGTGGGCCCTTGCGTCGACCAGCGCGCCGAGATGGCCAACGGGTTGCATCCGAACGCGGTCGTCAGCATCCACGCCGACGGCGGTCCGCCCAACGGGCGGGGCTTTCACGTCAACTACTCCGCGCCGCCGCTCAACCAGGTGCAGGCAGGCCCGTCAGTGCAGTTCGCCCGGATCATGCGCGACCAAATGCAGGCGTCGGGTATCCCGCCGGCCAACTACATCGGCCAGGACGGCCTGTACGGGCGTGCGGACCTGGCCGGGCTGAATCTGGCGCAGTATCCATCGGTTCTGGTCGAGTGCGGCAACATGAAGAACCCAGTCGACTCGGCGCTGATGGAGTCACCTGAGGGTAGGCAGAAATATGCCGACGCCGTGGTCAAGGGCATCGCCGGCTACCTTGGCAGCCAAGGCCAGGCCCGCTGAGTCGGGCTAGGCCCGATTGCCCGCCTCCTCCTCAGGCCGTTCCGGCCTGCATCGTCGTCGGGCTAGCTAACTCTCGAGTTCCTTCTTCAGGTTGGCCAGCACCTCGCCTTGGATCCTTTTCAGCCCCAGCGGCGCGAACGTCTTCTCGAAGAAGCCTTTCACGCCACCGGCTCCTGCCCAGGTGGTCGTGACCGTGACGCTCGAACCCGGCCCGGCGGGAGCCACCGTCCAGTTGGTGATCATCGTCGAGTTGGCGTCCTTCTCGATGACGGCGTGGCCGGCGACATCGACGTTCGCCCGGACATCGCGAACCCGGGATTTAGTGGCCTGCAGCTTCCAGCTGGCGACGGTTCCCTGCCCCTGTCCACCTTCCAGCACCTGGTAGTCGCGGTAGTGCGAAGACAGGATTTTGGGGCGGACTCCTCTGTAGTCACCGACGGCAGACAGCACGGTTGTGGGCTCAGCGTTGATCAAGATGGTGCTTGCGGCACTGACGTGTCCCATCAGGCGAAACTCCTCTGCGCAGGGGTTGTGGCCGGCGCCACGCGCGGGCGCGGTGCTCCCTGCGCGGGCTGCTATCGGGGACTAGCGTATATCTGGTGCCTGTCCCTGCATCCGCACCGGCGGCTCATGCGGCGGGCGTCGAGCGGTTGTTGGCGAGCTACCGTTCGATTCCCGCGACGTCAGCCGTCCGACTCGCCAAGCCCACTTCCAATTTGTTTCGCGCCCGCGCGAAGCGCGACGCGCCCGGACTGGACACCTCGGGCCTGACGAACGTCATCTCGGTCGACCCTGACGCTCGCACCGCCGATGTAGCCGGCATGTGCACCTACGAGGATCTGGTGGCCGCGACCCTGCCTTTCGGTCTGTCGCCTTTAGTGGTCCCCCAGCTGAAGACGATCACGCTGGGCGGGGCGGTTACCGGGCTAGGCATTGAATCGGCCTCGTTCCGCAACGGCCTACCCCACGAGTCGGTGCTGGAGATGGATATTCTCACCGGCGCCGGCGAATTGCTCACCGCCTCACCCCGGCAGCATCCCGACCTCTACCGCGCATTCCCGAATTCCTATGGCACCCTGGGCTATTCGACAAGACTTCGCATCGAACTGGAACAAATCAAGCCGTTCGTGGCGCTGCGGCATGTGAGGTTCAATTCGCTGACCGATCTGGTGGCAGCGATGGACCGCATCATCGACACCGGTGGTTTCGACGGTGTGCCGGTCGACTATCTCGACGGCGTGGTGTTCGGCGCCGACGAGGGCTACTTGTGCGTCGGTGTGCGTACCACCACCCCCGGCCCGGTCAGCGACTACACCGGACGAAACATCTACTACCGCTCCATCCAGCACGGCGCCGGCGTCAAAGAAGACCGGTTGACGACACACGACTATGTCTGGCGATGGGACACCGATTGGTTCTGGTGCTCACGGTCTTTCGGTGCGCAGAACCCCAGGGTGCGGCGGTGGTGGCCTCGGCGCTACCGGCGCAGCAGCATCTACTGGAAGTTGGTGGCATTCGACCACCGCTTCGGTATCGCCGACCGAATCGAGAAACGCAACGGTCGTCCGCCGCGCGAACGGGTGGTCCAGGATATCGAGGTGCCGATCGAGCGCACATCTGAGTTCTTGGAGTGGTTCCTTGACGCCGTGCCGATCACGCCGATCTGGTTGTGCCCGTTGCGGTTACGCGACCAGGACAACTGGCCGCTGTATCCGATCCGGCCCGGATCCACCTACGTCAATGTCGGGTTCTGGTCGTCAGTCCCGATGGCTGGTTCCGACGGCGCGACGAATCGGTTGATCGAAGCCAAGGTCGGTTCGCTGGACGGCCACAAGTCGCTGTATTCCGACTCGTTTTACAGCCGGGATGAGTTTGATGAGCTTTACGGCGGTGAAACCTATAAAACCGTGAAGAAGATCTACGACCCGGATTCGCGTCTCCTTGACCTCTACGCAAAGGCGGTGCAACGACGATGACCACCATCAAGGAATCCGCGACCACCAGAACAGGCAAGTTGAGCCTCGCCGAGGTCTTGGCGATCGTTACCGGCGGCGCCAAGCGGTCACTGCGGTTCACGGCGTACGACGGCAGCACCGCCGGACCGGAAACCGCCGTGCTGGGAATGGACCTGCTGACGCCCCGCGGCACCACCTACCTGGCCACCGCCCCCGGCGAACTCGGGTTGGCCCGGGCCTACGTCTCCGGGGACATCGAAGCGCGCGGGGTGCCCCCGGGTGATCCGTACGAGCTGCTCAAGTTGCTGGCTGACAAGGTCGAGTTCGGCAGACCTTCGGCACGGCTGCTGGCCAGCATCATCCGCTCGGTCGGCATCGAGCATCTGGTGCCCGCACCGCCACCGCCGCAGGAGGCGCTACCCCGCTGGCGGCGGATCGCTGAAGGCATGCGGCACAGCAAGACTCGTGACGCCGAGGCCATACATCACCACTACGACGTCTCCAACACCTTTTACGAGTGGGTGTTGGGTCCGTCGATGACCTACACCTGCGCGGTCTATCCGCATCCCGAAGCGACCCTGGAAGAGGCGCAGGACAACAAGTACCGGCTGGTTTTCGAGAAGTTGCGGCTACAGCCGGGTGACCGACTGCTCGATGTCGGCTGCGGTTGGGGCGGGATGGTTCGCTACGCCGCGCGCCGCGGTGTGCGAGCGGTCGGTGCCACGCTGTCAGCCGAACAGGCCAGCTGGGCGCGGAAGGCGATCGAAGCCGAAGGGCTGACCGAGTTGGCCGAGGTGCGCCACTGCGACTATCGCGACGTGAGGGAAACCGGGTTCGACGCGGTGTCGTCGATCGGATTGACCGAGCACATCGGCGTGAAGAACTATCCGTCGTACTTCGCGTTCCTCAAGTCCAAATTGCGGACCGGAGGCTTGCTGCTCAATCACTGCATCACCCGCAACGACAACAAATCGAACTTCCGGGCGAGCAGTTTCACCGATCGTTACGTGTTTCCGGACGGGGAGCTGACCGGCTCGGGGCGAATCGTGTCGGAGGTCCAAGATGTGGGTCTCGAAGTGCTGCACGCGGAGAACTTCCGGACGCACTACGCGATGACGCTGCGGGACTGGTGCCGCAACCTCGTCGCGCATTGGGACGAGGCGGTCAACGAGGTCGGCCCGGCCACGGCGAAGGTATGGGGCTTGTACATGGCGGCCTCTCGAGTAGCCTTCGAGCACAACAACATTCAGCTGCATCATGTGTTGGCGACCAACCTCGACACACGCGGCACCGACGGGCTGCCACTGCGCCCGTGGTGGCGGCCCTAAGACAAGGCTGGCGTCAGGGCTTAGTTAACAGGGGTAGCAAGCCCACCCGTGGCCGCCATCACGCCAGCGAAACCCCGGTCCGCAGCCGTGTGCGCCGGTAGTACCGTTGCAGTCGAGCGGCTGCACGATCGCCGGCGTCCCGGGATCGGTGGGAACCGTTGGAATGTACGGAATTTGGGTGGCGTGCGCATGGGGAGCCATCATCAACGAGCCCATCGCGAGTGCCGCGGCGACCGTAGCAATTTTTATCCGCATTTGAAACCATCCCGATTCATCTGAGCATGGACATCATGACGTTACGCCTGTCGCCTCAGTCATGTTGGGCTCTTTAGCAGTCGGCGAAGAAACTCAGTTGTTGTCGATGCGGCGCGCGCCCAGTTCGTTCTGCAGCAGCTCCAGTGCCGCCTCTTCAGGGTCGCGGCGCGGTGTCGACGAGTCATCCTGACTCGCTTCGGCCAGCATGCTTTCCTCTTCGGCCCGCTGAGCGGAATCATCGTCGGCGGCTGGTTTCGCCGGCGAGGATGGACGCGAACCCGTGCCGGCGGTAGGACCGCCGCCACGTTCGGTGCGGCGCGCCGGCGCAGGCGGCTCTTCTGTTGTCGTCAGGTTAGGCGCGCCGGCTTCACATCGCACCCGCCAGTTCACGCCCAGTGCATCTTTGAGCGCCTCGGCGATGACGTCAGCGTTGCGTTGTTCGCACAGCCGTTTGGCCAGCGGCGCCGACTCATGGCTCAACACCAATGTGTCACCCTCGACGGCACGCACGGTGGCGCCGGCCAGCATCACCTCGGTGGTTCGGCTGCGTTGACGTACCTTGTCGCGCACCGTCGGCCACAACGTGCGGACCGCGGCCGCACCCGGTTCACCCGGGCCCGCGACAGGCGGACTCTGCTCGGGCGCGGGTGGGCTTTGCTCGGGCGGGGGCTGCTTCGGCGCCCGTGTGGGTCCCGGCTCAGCTGCGGCAGGCGGGTCGGCAGGCGCCGATTGCGGCGGTTTGTCACGGTGCGGAATGGACATCTCCAGCCTGGTTTCGATCCGCTCGACTCGTTGCAGCAGTGCCGATTCGGTGTCACTGGCCGACGGCAACAACAGCCGCGCGCAGATCACCTCGAGGAGCAGACGGGGGGCCGTCGCGCCACGCATCTCAGTCAGGCCGGCATGCACGACTTCGGCGTAGCGGGTGAGCGTCGCCGCACCGATCCGGACCGCTTGATCGCGCATCCGGTCCAGTACGTCTTCCGGCGCGTCAACCACCCCACGAGCGACGGCGTCCGGAACAGCTTGCAGCACAAGCAAATCGCGGAAGCGCTCCAACAAGTCGGTGGCGAAGCGCCGAGGGTCATGACCGGCGTCGATCACCGACTCGACCGCCCCGAACAGCGCCGCGGTGTCGCCCGCGGCGAGCGCGTCGACGGCCTCGTCGATCAGCGCGACGTCGGTGGCGCCCAGCAGACCCAGTGCCCGCTGGTAACTGATCCGGTTGCCGTCCGGACCGGCTTCCGAACCGGCCAGCAGCTGGTCGAGAACCGAAAGAGTGTCGCGGGGGGAGCCGCCGCCAGCCCGGATCACCAGCGGGTAGACCGCCTCATCAGCGACGACACCCTCCTGGGCACAAATCCGTTCGATCAACGCCCGCATGGTGCGCGGCGGCAGCAGCCGGAACGGGTAGTGGTGGGTGCGCGACCGGATCGTCGGCAACACCTTTTCCGGCTCGGTGGTGGCGAACACGAAGATCAGATGCTCGGGGGGCTCCTCGACGATTTTGAGCAGCGCGTTGAACCCTGCCGTGGTCACCATGTGCGCTTCGTCGACGATGAAAACCCGGTAGTGCGACTGGGCCGGCGCGTAAAACGCGCGGTCGCGCAACTCACGGGTGTCGTCCACGCCGCCGTGGCTGGCGGCGTCGAGTTCGATGACGTCGATGCTGCCGGGTCCGTTGGGTGCCAGCGCGACGCAGGAGTCGCAGACACCGCATGGCGTAGCCGTCGGCCCCTGCACACAGTTCAAGGACCGGGCCAGGATGCGCGCCGACGACGTCTTGCCGCACCCACGCGGGCCGGAGAACAGGTAGGCGTGGTTGATTCGGCCGGCCGCCAACGCGGTGGACAGCGGCTCGGTGACGTGTTCCTGTCCCACCACCTCGGCGAAAGTCGCCGGTCGGTACTTGCGGTAGAGGGCCACGATCAGCAAGGCTACCCAGGCCCGCCGACGCGACCTATTCCTGGCTCAGCAGCGACTCGGTGGCGGACAGCAATGCGCAGGTGGCCAGCCCGTCGATGGCATTACGCAGATCGGAAACCGGCGGGAAGGTCGGCGCGATCCGGATGTTCTTGTCTTCCGGGTCTTTCCGGTAGGGGAACGACGCGCCCGCTTCGGTGACGGCGATACCGGCCTCTTTGGCCAACGCGACCGTGCGTCGCGCCGTGCCAGGCAACACGTCGAGGCTGATGAAGTAACCGCCTTGCGGCTCATTCCAGGAGGCGATCTTGGATTCACCAAGACGCTTGTCCAGGATCTCCAGCGCCAATGCGAATTTCGGCGCCAGCAGTTGCTGATGGCGCAGCATCTGCAGACGCACCCCGTCGGCGTCGCCGAAGAACCGCAGGTGCCGCAGCTGATTGACCTTGTCGGGCCCAATCGACTTCTTGCCGGCGTACTGCAAATACCACGCGATATTGCCCAGTGATCCACCGAAGAAGCTGACGCCGGCACCGGCGAAGGTGATCTTGGACGTCGATGCGAACACGTAAGGCCGGTTCGCGTTGCCAGCGGCGGCGGCCAGACCCAGCACATCGACCTGTCGGACGAAGTCCAGGGTCAAGGTGTGCACCGCGTAGGCGTTATCCCAGAACAGCCGGAAATCTTCCGCCGCCGTGCGCATCTGGACGAGCCGCCGAACTGTCTCCCACGAGTAGGTGATGCCGGTGGGGTTGGCGAACACCGGAACTGCCCACATGCCCTTGATGGCCGGGTCGACGGCGACCAGTTCTTCGATCAGGTCGACGTCCGGGCCATCCTCGCGCATCGGGATCGAGACCATCTCAATGCCCAGGGTTTCGGTGATGGCGAAGTGCCGGTCATACCCCGGTACCGGACACAAGAACTTGACGCGCGGTTCGTCCTTCCAGGGCCGCGGGGAGTCCATACCGCCGTGCAACATCGAGAAGACCACCACGTCGTGCATCAGTTCCAGGCTGGCGTTGTTGCCCGCGATCAGGTTGGGCACCGGGATGCCGAGCAGCTCGGCGAAGATGGCCCGCAGTTCCGGCAGGCCGTGCTGGCCGCCGTAGTTGCGGGTGTCGGTGCCCTCGCCATCGCGGTAGTCATCCCCGGGCAGACTCAGCAAGGCGTCGGACAAGTCGAGCTGCTCACTACATGGTTTGCCGCGGGTGAGGTCAAGGGCCAGCTTCATCGACTGGAGTTCGGCGTAGTCCTGCTGGTGGCGGGCATGTAATGCCTCGAGGTCGGTACGGCCTAGGGAGCTGAACGAGCCGTCCGACACCATCCGCCTTTCACTAACGACAACCCAGTGGCCACATAGGGGACCCCGCGCACCCGCCAGAGCCCATTGACCCTTGCTGCCTTCCGGCCCTGGGGGAGTTCACAGGATAGACGCCGCGCGGGGTCCACCGAGAGTCTAGTACTCGTGCCGGAATCAACCCGCGAGCAGTCACAAGGCCAGCTAGAAGATATCGGGCTGCGCTCGGCTACCATGGCCGACGGAGGATTCGCCTAGTGGCCTATGGCGCTCGCCTGGAACGCGGGTTGGGTTAACAGCCCTCGCGGGTTCAAATCCCGCATCCTCCGCACTCAGTCCGGGGTGCGACCAGGCTCGATTGCCATCGACTAGGTCTGGTCGCGACCGGATACCGGCTCAAGGAGGGGCATGGGACGCAGGGTTGCCACGCTGTGGCACGCGACGTTCTCGATCGCCGCAGGCGTCCTCTATTTCTTCTTCGTGCTACCGCGCTGGCCCGAGTTGATGGGCGACACCTCGCACACCCTCGGGACGGCGGCGCGGATTGTCGCCGGGGTGGTGATCGCCCTGGCCGCTTTGCCGCCTGCGTTCACCTTGCTGCGGGTTCGCAAGCCGGAGTACGGCACCCCGCAGCTGGCCCTGACGCTGCAGACCTCGTCGATCGTGGCCCATGTGCTGGCCGGCGTGCTGATTGTGGGCACCGCGATCAGCGAGATCTGGCTCAACCTCGACAACGTTGGGCAGTGG
>DASZKQ010000485.1:0-1519 GCA_035552835.1 Mycobacterium sp.
CGCATGATCTCGTCGTCGGCGGCCCGCCAGTTGGCGGTGGCCGAAATCTGGCCGGCCGCAGCCCGGCTCATGCTGATCAGGTGTGGGTCGGCGACCTGTGCGAGCGCACCCTCAATCCAGCGCCGGACCTTGGCCGCGGACGTGCGCTCCTTGGCCATCTGATGCTGCAGGTAGGAGACGACGATCGCGACACCTCGCTCCATCACCGCCAGGATGACGTCGTCTTTGCCGGCGAAATATCGATAGAACGCCTTGTTTGACGAGCCGGCCTCGGCGACGATGTCGCTGACTCGAGGCGGTTCAGGCGCCACCCGTTCCATCACCCGGACGGCGGCGGCGAGGATGCGTTCGACTTCCTCGGTGGCCTCCCGCTGGCGGTCGTCGAGGGCACGCTCGACAGCCGCGGTCACCCGGCTATTGGTCAACGAGCTCACCGTATTTGGCGCGGGCAGCCGCGCGGCGGATGTCCAGCATCTCACTGGGCCAATCCCCGTCCTCGGCCTCGTAGCCCTTGAGCAGCATTCGGGCCAAGTTGACCTTGTGTGCCTCGGTCGGCCCGTCGGCCAGACCGAGCGCGATACCGCCGACCAAGACATTGACCAGCGGCAGCTGATCGGTGAGCCCGAGTGCGCCGTGCACCTGGATCGCCCGCAGCGCAATCGATTTCAGCACCTGAGACGCCAAGATCTTGCACGTTGCGATCTCGGCGCGGGCAGCGTGCTCGTCGCCGCTGTCAATCAGCCACGCGGCGTGCAGCACCGTCAGCCGAAACGGTGTCAACTCGGTATACGAGTCGGCGATGAACTCCTGCACCAACTGCTTGTCGGCGAGCAAAGTACCTTGGGTGAAACGGCTTTTCGCGCGCTTGGACATCATCTCGACGGCGCGTTGCGCCATGCCGATCGAGCGCATCGCGTGATGCAGCCGTCCGCCCGCCAAGCGGGTCTGCAGGATCAGGAAGCCCTGGCCGGGTTCACCGAGCAATGCGTCCGACCCCACCCGCACCCCGTCGTAGTGCACCAAGGAATGACCCGGTTCGTGCGGGTCCGCTCCGACCAGATGGTGGTTGGCTTCCACGTTGAGGCCTTCGGTGCCTGCCGGAATCAGGAATGTTGACGCGCCGTGATGCACCGCCACATCAGGGTTGGTGATTGCCACGACGATGAAGAAAGATGCGACGGATGCGTTGGAGGAGAAGTACTTTCGTCCGGTGATCACCCAGTCGGCAGAATCTTCTGGCCCGGCACGGCGGGCCGTGGTGGTGAAGACCCGTGGGTCGGCGCCGCCCTGCGGCTCGGTCATCGAAAAGCAGGAGAAGATCTCGCCGGACAGCAGGCCGTTCAGATAGCGGTCCTTCTGTTCCTGGGTGCCGAAGCGAGCGATGATCTCCGCATTGCCGGTGTCAGGTGCCTGAGTACCAAAGACGATTGGTGCCCATGGGCTGCGGCCAAGAATCTCGTTGATCAGCGTCAGCTTGACCGCGCCAAAGCCCTGCCCGCCGAGTTCTGGACCGAGGTGC
>DASZKQ010000486.1:0-10243 GCA_035552835.1 Mycobacterium sp.
CACCGCGGTTTCTGAATGCGCCGTACACCGACTTCCTGATCAAGTGGATGTCGCGCCTCAATACGTTCATGTACCGCCGCAGTGGAGGCGAGGGCCTCGGCGGCACTTTCCAGAAGATTCCCGTCGCCCTGCTGACCACCATCGGCCGCAAGACCGGCGAGCCCCGCGTGAGCCCGCTGTATTTTCTGCGCGACGCCGACCGGGTGGTTGTCGCGGCCTCCAAGGGCGGCGCCACGAAGAACCCGATGTGGTACCTCAACCTGAAAGCCGACCCCAAGGTTCAGGTGCAAATCAAAAAAGAGGTGCTCAACCTGACCGCGCGGGACGCGACCGACGAGGAGCGCGCCAAGTACTGGCCGCAGTTGGTGGACATGTATCCGTCCTACGACGATTACCAGTCCTGGACCGACCGGACCATCCCAATCGTCATCTGCGATCCGGTGGGTTAGCCGCGAATCAGAGTCGCAGCAGGCCCGATAACCTGCCGAGCCGGTCCAGGCTCAAACTATCGAGGCCGGTGAGGCGAACAGATTTACCCCTGGCGGTGTACTTGTGACGGATCGCGTCGAGCGCCGCGACCGAGGATGCGTCCCAAACGGCTGCGCCCGACATGTCGATGACCACATCGTCGGGGTCATTGGCGTAGTCGAATTGGTGGACGAGGTCGTTGCTCGACACGAAGAAAAGTTCGCCACGCACCCGGTAGGTTCGGGTGCCGGACTCGGAATCCTCACGCCCGGAAGCGGTCTCGACCGAGGTGAAGTGGGCGACGCGGCGGACGAAGGCCACGACCGCGGTAAGGACTCCCAACGACACTCCGACGGCCAGATTGCTGGTGGCTAATGTGCCGAGGATCGTGACGGCCATGATGAGGATTTCGCTGCGCGGCAGGACTTTCAGGGTGCGCGGGGAAATGCTCTGCCAGTCGAAGGTGGCGGCCGACACGACGACCATGACCGCAACCAGGGCCGCCATTGGTATCCGGCCGACCACATCGCCCAGGGACACGACCAGCACGAAAACGAACACCCCGGTCAACAGGGTCGATAGTCGTGTCCGCGCGCCGGCAACCTTGACGTTCATCATCGTCTGGCCGATCACGGCGCATCCGCCCATGCCGCCGAAAATCCCGGTGACGACGTTGGCCATCCCCTGACCCCACGCCTCGCGGGATTTGTTCGACGGGGTATCGGTGATTTCGTCGACGAGTTTGGCTGTCATCAGCGATTCGAGGAGGCCAACCAGCGCTGCGCCGAATGCGTACGGCGCGATGGTCTGCAGCGTTTGCAGTGTCAATGGAACGTGCGGCATGCCGGGCAGCGGTAGCGAGTTCGGTAGTGCGCCTTGATCGCCCACGTCGGGCACGTGCCAGCCGAACGCCATCACCGCCGCCGTGAGCAGCACCACAACCACCAAGGGTGCCGGCACAACGGTGGTTAGCTTCGGCAGCGTTACCATCGCGAGTATGCCGACCAGCGTGAGCGGATACACCAGCCATGGCACGCCGAGCAGATGCGGTAGCTGCGATACGAACACCAGGACGGCAAGCGCATCGACGAACCCGATCATCACGCTGCGGGGAATGAACCGGATGAGCTTGGCGACGCCGGCGAACGCGAGGGCCATCTGAATGATGCCCGCGAGAATGATCGTGGCCACCAAGTAACCCAATCCGTGATCGCGCGCGACCGGAGCGACGACCAGTGCGACTGCTGCGGTGGCGGCGGAAATCATCGCGGGCCGTCCTCCGGTGAACGCGATGGTCATGGCCATGGTCACCGAGGAGAACAGGCCCACTCGGGGATCGACCCCAGCGATGACGGAGAACGCGATGGCTTCGGGAATGAGCGCCAGCGCGACGACAAGCCCGGCGAGCACCTCTGTCCGCAGTGCGGCGGGAGAGCGCAGCGGATGCTTGGATGCGCGCGCACGAAAGCTGGGCATGGTGATGCTCATCGAATCTCCTTGGTGGGGAGGCGGTCTCGATATCCGGCGACGGATTGACCCCTGTATTGATTGGCTACGCCGTTTCGGCGGGACGATGTCCGAGGAACTCGAGGATGGCACGCCGCCGACGTTGGTAGGTCTGTTCGAACTGGGCCTCGGGTGAACGCGGCTTGTCGATGGTGATGACGTCGGCGACGGTCGCCGGGTGGTGAGTCAACAGCACCACCCGGTCGGCGAGCAGCAGCGCCTCATCGACGTCATGGGTGACAAACAGGATGGTCATCTTCTGGGTCTCCCAGACCGACGTCAGCAGCTGCCGCATCTCGAGCCGGGTCTGTGCGTCCAGTGCACCGAATGGCTCGTCCATCAGCATGACTCGCGGCTCGCAGGCCAGGGTCCGCGCCAGTTGCACACGCTGACGCATGCCTCCGGACAGTTGGCTCGGCAGGTGGTCGAGGCAAGCGCCAAGCCCGACCTGTTCGAGTCGTGCAGTGGCAGCGGCCTTGAGTTCCTTACCGCGAATGCCGCGGAGCTTGAGCGGATACTGCACGTTCTTCAGCGCGGTGCGCCATGGAAACAACGCGTCCTCTTGGAACACCATCGCGCATTGGGCCGCGTTGCCGGCGACCGGCGCGCCGTCCACCGAGGCTGTGCCACTCATCGGTGTGAGCAGTCCTGCCAGTGCCCGCAGAATTGTCGACTTACCGCACCCCGACGGCCCAAGTAAGACAACGACCTCGCCGGGGGAGATGGTCAGGGTGATGTTGGCGGCGACAACGCCTTTGAAGCCGAGTTGCAGCTCGTGTAGGGTGACTGCGCCGGTGCTCATCGGGTCGCCCTCGGCAGCCAGCGGTTGACGCGTCGGCCGACCCGCTCGACCAACCAAGCGGTGGTCAGGCCGAGAGCGCCGATGGAGATCATGCCGACCACGACACCCCCATAGTCGAGCAACCCGTACGACTGCCATGTGTAATACCCGATGCCGAACTGGCCGGAGATCATCTCCGCACTGACCACGCAGATCCAGGCGACGCCCATCGCCACCGAAAGCCCGGCGAAAATCCCCGGCAAGGCGCCGGGCAAAACGACCTGGAACAGGAGCGACAACCGGCCGGCTCCCATCGTCCTGGCAGCTTCCTCCCACACTTTGGGCAGCGAGTCCATCGCGTGGATGGTGCTGACCACCACCGGGAAGAACGCGGCGAAGAAGGTGATGAAGACGATGCCTTGCTCGCTGGACGGGAACAGCAGGATAGTCAGCGGTACCAGCGCTATAGCGGGGATGGGCCGGACCAGTTCGATGAACGGCCTTAGTGTCATCCGTGCGAATTCTGAGCGGCCCACCAGGATTCCCAACCCGATGCCGATCAGCGCGGCCAGGCCGAAGCCGAGCAGTATTCGTTGCAGGCTTGCCAGCAGGTCGTCGTAGTAGGTGCCGGTGCTTATCCGCGCGAGTAGCGCCTTTAGGACACTCATCGGGGTGGGCATCCGATTGAAGCGCAACCAGGCGACGACGTTGTGCGCGGTCAACACGTGCCACAGCACGATAAACGCGGCGACCGGGATCAACGGTAGGACCACTGCGGCCATGCGGTGCCCGACGGTCTTGGGTATGCGGACGGTCAGCCGCTGGTGCCGTGATTTTCCTGTCGGGCTCGACGGTATCGACACCTTCGGTAAAGCGGCAACGGTCCTGGTCATGGTCTGGGTCATGGGTTTCCCTTTTCTTTGACTGGCACAAATCGGTGCGTTGGAGACTGGCTATTCAGCCGTGACGGACTTGGCGACCGCATCCGGGTAGGTGACCGCCGCGGCCTGGGGGTGCCGGTTCCGGTAGACGTCTGCCTCTGCCGCGGTGGCGAATGGTTTATAGCGCTGTTTTGGCGGCGCGGTCGGGTCATATAGCCAGACCGCGTGATCGGCGAAGATTCTCACCGCGGTGAGGGTGTCCGGCACGTAGGACGCCCGCACCGCCGGCGTGCCGGCGGTGCGGTGCAACAGACAGCTCGGTGTCGCGGCGACTGCCGTCTGGCCGGCGCCCCGTGCCCACAATTCTGATGCCTGGCTCGGATCGTTGACCGGCAGCCCGCATAGATCGTCGATCCCGCTCAACGCCGTCGGGTTAGTGACGTCGTCACGGCGCCGCTCGTAGTCGCTGCCGGGCAGTTGCCGCAGATAGGTGTCGTTGAGGAAGCTGGGGATATCGAAGTCCGGGTTCACCGAACCGCGAGTGACCAGGAAGTCCTTGATCTTCTGGAAGGCACCTATGAACTGGCTTTTCAGCGTCATGTCGAACGTGACCAACCCGTTGGGACCGTTGTAGAGATAGACCACCTCAGGCTCGATTCCGGTGAGCTCACTGACTCGTAGAGCCGCCCTGAGCGGATTGGCGATCATGTAGTCGGTCGTCGCCTTCATCGCTCGCATGAACGCCGCCATCACTTCGGGCTGGCCATCGGCGAACTGCCGCCGGACGACGACACCGTGGAACGTGGGTACTTCGTTGTCGCCGCCGTCGTAGAGCAGTCGGCCCTGGTTGCGGTAGATCACCAGCTGGGGCCAGGGAACGAACTGCGCCAGCGCGTCGACCTGCTTGCCATCGATAGCCGATGCGCCGACCGACGGATCCTGATTCACTGTGCGCACAGAATTCTTGTTGATTCCGTTGTGCTGCAGCGCCGTCGAGAACATTCCGTCGCCGGCGGACCCGAGGCTGGTCGATACCTTCTTGCCCATTAAGTCCGCAAGCGTGTGCGCGGTCGAATCCGACTGGACGACGACCTGATTCAGCGATCCGCGCAGGTTGTATCCGGTGGTTGCGATCAGTTCTGTGGCCGCGTCACTGTACTTCTTGGTCTTGGACCCGTTGGCGAGCAGCGGGTAGTCACCCATCGACCCGATGTCGACGTGGGTGGCGATCATTTGCGCCGTCAGCGGTGCACCGGATGCGAAGTCTTGCCAGACGACGCGGTACTTCTTGCCTTTGGTTGCGCCCAGCGCCCTAAGAGCCTTCTCGAAATCGCCACGGTCACGTAGCAGAGTCCCAGCGTTGACAGTATTGATGGTCTTCGATTGGTAACCGACATTCACTACGACAATTGACTCGCCGAGCAAACCGCAACCGGTCAGCAGTTGCGCTCCGCCTACTGCGACAGTAATTAGCAGGGCTATCGATCGAAAGCACCACTTCTGTCGCGCGGCGATCGCCCAACGCGGCCGCGGGCGGATGGGGCCCTCCCTGTCGTGCATACCAACCAGAGTCGGCGACTTCTGTTACCTCGCTGTCATCCGAGGTTGCGCAGCAGTTACGCCATCTGGGCAAATCAAGCACCCGTGGTCAACGCGACGGTCGAAACACATCCCGCCAGGCCAGGATGTGCGAAACGGGTACCACGAGCAGTTTTGGGCGGCCAAAGTGAAGACTCGGTTACGCCACCAGCAACGCTCTAGCACTGCATCAGGTGTTCGGAAAGGCTTGTGGCCGTGGAAATCACGACGCCCACAACGATAGCTGCTGAGCCAGGCGAAGCGCAGCCGCACGACACGCCTTTCGAACCCGACTATCGGTTCACCCTGGCGAATGAACGCACATTCCTGGCGTGGCAGCGCACCTCACTGGGACTGCTGGCTGCCGCGGTGGGCGTTGTGCAGTTCATGCCCGAATTGCCGATCCCCGGTATGCGCCACGTGTTAGGCGCGATGGTCGGCGTGCTCGCGATACTGACCGCAGGGACGGGGCTGCACCGGTGGGCGCAAGTTGATCGCGCGATCCGGCAAGATCAGCCTCTCCCGCGGCCCACCACCCCTGTCTACCTCGCTGTGGGTCTCGTCATGATCGGGGTGGTAACGGTGGCGTTAACGGTCGCGGCCGCCGCGAACGGCTGATGACCCGTCAAGCGTTGGCCCAAGATTGGGGTCTTCAACCCGAACGTACGGTGCTGGCCTGGACGCGCACGGCGCTGGCTGCATCGACTTCGAGCGTGGTGTTACTACTGCGGGATCGCGACGTTGTCAATCTTCTACACGACCCGGCTCGTCTTGTTGTTGGCGGCCTCGCCGTGGTTGTTGCTATGGGTGCGTCCGGACTGGGGTTGCGCCGTCGCCGCGAACTAGCGGTGAACCCGTTGCCGCCATTCGCTCGTGCTCGACGGAAGATAATGACCGTTGGGGTTGCGGTGGTCTTCTTATCGGTGCTGGTTGTGGTGTATCTGTTGATTGTGTGCGGGTGAGGTAATCGGTCCGGCACCAAAGGATTTGCTGCCCCCGGCCGCCAGGACGGGGGCAACACCCCTGCTTGCTATTGGTTTCGGGCGGGAACGAAGTCGATCGGCGCACCGGTCGGAATCAACTCCTCCGTTTGCACGCTGTCTTCGAACTTGCGGATGAGGCGCCGCGCGTGTTGCATCACCCACCACCGCACGAAGGTCTGGTTGACCGCTTCTCGTTCCTTCGGGTCCTCCAGCAGGTTGATGATCCGGGCGAAGCCGAGCGGGATCTCCGGGTCATGGAAGTGCTGCTGACGCTTGAAGCTGATCTTGAACTGTGACCACTTCACCGCGTGCAGCTCCTCGTTGAGCCACACCATGCAGCCCTCCCGCTTGGAATCCTTAGCGCCGCCGAAGAACTCACGCTGATCAATTCCGTCGATGATCCGATCGGTTGGCGGTTCGCAACCCGCCCACCGCAGCAGGGTCGGGAACATGTCAGTGACGTGCACCATCTCGTTGCTCTCCCGTACCGGGACGTTGCCGGCCCAGCGAATCAGGCACGGGGTGCGGATTCCACCCTCAGCAGAGGAGAAGTACGAGCCGTCGAAGAAGCCCGCGGTACCACGGCCGAGCAGGTGGTCTTCTGGACCGTTGTCGCCGGCAAAGACCACGATGGTGTTGTCCTCGATACCTAATTCGGTCAACGCGTCCAAGATGCTCCCGAAGTCGTGGTCGAGCATCAGCAGGGAATCACCCCAGTCACCATTGGTGCTCTTCCCCTTGAACTCATCGCGGACCACCATCGGGAAATGCATCAACGAGTGGTTGTGATAGAGGTAGAAGGGCTTACCCGCGTCGACGCTGCGCTTCATGAAAGCCTTCGCCCGCCGGTCGTATTCGGCGTCTACCTCGCCCTTGAGCTTGACGGTCAACTGTTGGTCGGTGGTGCGGACGCCGGACTCCTTGGTGCCGTCGTACATATAGGAATAGCCGTCGCGTTCACCGTCGTACCACGGATCATCGGGCCACAGGCATTCGTCGTAAGTGCGTGCCGGCCCGTACCATTCGTCGAAACCGTGGTCGGTAGGCCAACGGCCGTCTTCCGCGCCGATGTGCCACTTGCCGTAGCACGCCGTTGCATATCCGGCCGCGGAGAGGATGTCGCCCATCGTGCGTTCCCACGCGACGATGCCGCCGTCGTTGCCGCCCAACGCGATGGTGTGATTTCCGGAGCGGATCGGGTAGCGCCCTGTCATGAGGGCCGAACGGGTTGGCGTGCACTGGGGTTCGACGACGAAGTGTGACAGCTTGAGTGCCTCGCCGGCGAACTTGTCGATGCGTGCGGTATCGGCGCCGCGCAACATCCCGCCGCCGAAGCAGCCCAGTTCGCCGAGTCCAAGGTTGTCGACGTGGAAGTACACGATATTGGGTTGTTCGGGCATGGTTGTACTACCTCTCAATCGATATCAGGTGATGTCGTGGGTAAAAGAATGAACAGCGCCGGCTACGTTGACGGCGGATCGGATCCCCTTGCCGCTGTGGTCACCAGCGAGCAGCGATCACCGCGGTAGCGCACGGTCTCCAGGTCGAAAGGAGTGCCGTCCTCGAGATATGTCAAACGGTGCAACAGCAGCAGTGGTGCACCGGGCCGGATCTGCAGCAGCTCGGCGGTGTTCGCGTCGGCCGATACAGACTCGACGGTGATCTCAGCCCAACCGAGACGCACGCCGAGTTCCTTTTCAATCAAGGCGAACACGTCGTAGCGGTCCAAGTTCGCGTCGCCGGGTATTGCCCCGATCCGCAGCGACGTGGTGTCGAGGGACAGCGGCACTCCGCCGACCGAGCGCAGGCGTTCGATGAACAGAATGGGATCATTTTCGGGCAGTGCGAGCTTGGATGCGACGAACGGGGAAGCGATGGACTCGCGCACCGACAGCACCTCGTTGTCGACCGGGAGTCGGTGACCGGCAAGGGATTCGGCGAGGCCTTCGAGGCGGTCGAGACGCTGGCTCAGCTTCGCGCCGGTGACGAAAGTCCCGGCGCCCTGCACTCTGGTGATCATTCCCTCACCCCTCAGCAGCTCCAGGGCTTCGCGAATCGCGTTGCGGCTCACACCGAATTCAGCGGCGAGTTCGGTTTCCGACGGCAACGCCGGGCGGGCTGCGGCCAAGCCACCGTAGACGCCGTCGAGAATCTGGCTGCGCAGCACGTCGCGTGCCCAGCGTGCGGCATCCGCGCGGCTACCCGCGTACTCCCGCGTCGCAGGACGTGGGAAATCCTTGGGCGGGATGCTCGGACGCCGGGGCATGCTGTCACTGTGCCACCGCCGGGACGAGGTGGCGATATGCGCAGTGTTACGCCATCCGCTGCTTGGTAAATCCCTAGGCCAGCGGCTATGTCGCGGCGTAACTACACCGATTCCGCCACCTCGACGTCGCCTTATCAGTCGGAGACGCAGCGGAATCCAATGTGCGTGGTCGCGCTGTCCTGGGACTGCGATGAGCGTGCCGCCGGCCGGTAGCGGTGGCAGTATTCGGGGGCGCATAGGTGCGAACCACCCTTGAGGGTCTGGTTGACTGACGGGTCACCGGTGGGTGGCGGGCAGCATACGGGGATCTCCCAGTCGGGGCGGTGACGGGCGGTGTAGGGAGTCGTCGTCCATTCCCAGACGTTGCCGATCATGTCCACCAGGCCGAAGGCGTTGGCGGGGAAGGCGCCCACCGGAGACGTTCCGACCCAGCCGAGAGCTCCCTCGTTGGCGTAGGGGAACCCGCCTTGCCAGGTGTTGGCCATCAGCCGCCCGCCAGGTTGGACATCGTCGCCCCAGGCGTAGATCGTGTTAGCACCCGCTCTGGCGGCGTATTCCCACTGCGCCTCAGTGGGCAATCGTCTGCCGACCCAGGCCGCGTACGCGGCGGCGTCGGCGTAGGCCACCTGAACAACTGGGTGGTCCGCACGGTCGGCGACCGACGACCCGGGGCCGAAGGGCTGCCTCCAGCACGCCCCCGGCACCCACGTCCACCAATGCCGCCAATCGCGCAGATCGACCGGTCCCGATGTCGGGCGGAATACCAGGCCACCCGGGGCTAGTTCATGAGGCGGAACTCCTGGGAAAGCGGCGGGGTCCAGAGCCTGCTCTGCGATGGTGACATAGCCTGTAGCGCTGACGAAGTCGGCGAACTGTGCATTCGTGACCGGATGTTGTTCGATCGAGAACGATGCGACGGTCACGTCATGAACCGGCGATTCCTCGGGATAGAACTGTTCCGATCCCATCTGGAATGAACCGCACGGAAGGTGGATCAACTCGGTGAGCATGCTGACAGACTATGCACTTTTTCGAGCTGGCCGTCGGACGGCAGCCGCGGCCCGCATGGGTCGCCGGACCCGCCGGCTAGGCTCCGTAGACCGGAACGGGCGGGCGCGACTTCGCCAGCAGGTCGGCGACGACGGGGCCCAGCTCGGCGGGATCCCATCGCGCGCCCTTGTCGACCTGCGGACCGTGCGCCCAGCCCTCCGCGACGCGGATCTTGCCGCCCTCGACCTCGAACACCCTCCCGGTGACGTCACGAGCTTCGGCGCTGCCCAGCCAGACCACCAGCGGAGAGACGTTCTCCGGAGCCATAGCGTCGAAATCGTCGTCCTGCGTTGCCATCATCTCGGCAAAGACGGTCTCGGTCATGCGGGTACGGGCTGATGGCGCAATGGCATTGACGGTGACGCCGTAACGACTCATTTCGGCGGCAGCGACGAGCGTCATCGACGCGATGCCGGCCTTGGCGGCGCTGTAATTCCCCTGCCCGACGCTGCCCTGCAGGCCGGCACCCGAGCTGGTGTTGATAATCCGCGCGTCGACGGTTTTGCCCTCTTTGGACAGCCCGCGCCAGTACGACGCGGCATGCCGCATCGTGGCGAAGTGGCCCTTGAGGTGCACGGCGATGACGGCGTCGAACTCCTCCTCGCTGGTATTGGCCATCATCCTGTCGCGCACGATGCCGGCGTTGTTCACCAGCACATCCAGACCACCGAACTTCTCGACGGCGGTCTGGATGAGGCTGGCCGCTTGATTCCAGTCCGCGATGTTGGAT
>DASZKQ010000487.1:0-1761 GCA_035552835.1 Mycobacterium sp.
AAAGAGTTTCCGAGTTCGGGTGACGAGTACTGGGCCCGGCAGGGCGAATGGCATCGGGCGCTGTATGAGGGCGGCTTCTTCGGGCTGTCCTGGCCGCGCGACTACGGCGGGCAGGAACTGCCGCCGGTGTACGACGTCATCCTCGACGAAGAGCTGGCGCGGGCCGGCGCTCCGCCCAGGCCCAGCCTCGGCTATCTGGTCTCCGGGCTGACCCGGCACGGCAGCAAGGAGCTGTGCCGTCGGTTTTTGCCCGGCATGATCAACGGGGCACAGCGGTGGTGCCAGGGCTTCAGCGAGCCCGGCTCCGGCTCGGATCTCGCGTCGCTGACCACTACCGCCACCCGTGCGGGCGACAACTACGTGGTGAACGGTCACAAGATTTGGACCAGCTACTCCGATGTCGCCGACTGGTGTCTGCTGTTGGCCCGTACCGATCCGGACGCCAAACGCCACCGGGGCATTTCGGCGTTCATCATCTCGATGAAACAGGCTGGCGTGCAACAGCGTCCGCTGCGGATGATCAACGGCGTCACCACCGAATTCGGCCAGGTGTTCTTCGACGGTGCGACGGTCCCGGCGGACCACATGGTGGGTGCCCCCGGCGAGGGCTGGGCGCTCGCCATGACGGTGGTCGGCCACGAACGCGAGCCGTCCACGCTGGGCTACGCGGCCCGCTACGGCAAGCTCGTTCGTGAACTGGCGGCGCGCACCGACGGTCCGGCTTCCCCCGAATTAGCTTGGGCCGCAGTGCAGACCGAAATGCTGACCCATCACGTTCGGCGGCGGTTGTCCGAGCAGCTCGACGGTGTGACGCACACGTCGGACGGATCGCTGGACAAGTTGCTGATGACCTGGGTCGAGCAGTCGGTCGGCCACGCCGCGCTGGCTGTGGTCGGTATCGACGACCCCGGCCTGCTGTCCGCCTACCTGTACAGCCGCGCCCAAAGCGTGATGGGCGGAACGTCGCAGATCCAGAAGAACATCATCGCCGCACGAATCTTGGGATTGGGAGCCTGACGTGTACGACATGCCGACCGAAATCGACGTCCGGGCCGACGGGCCGCTGCGGATCATCACGCTGAACCGGCCCGATTCGCTCAACTCGGTCAACGACGACCTGCACCACGGACTGGCGAAGCTGTGGCAACGGATGAGCGACGACCGCGCCGCCCGCGCCGCGGTGATAACCGGTGCAGGACGGGCCTTTTCAGCAGGCGGCGACTTCGCATATCTGGCCGAGTTGGCGGGCGACGCCGACCTGCGCGCTAAGACCATCGCCGACGGGCGCGAGATCGTGCTGGGCATGGCCCGGTGCCGGGTGCCGGTGGTGGCGGCGGTCAACGGCCCGGCCGTCGGGCTGGGCTGCAGCCTGGTCGCGCTGAGCGACATCGTCTATATCGCCCAAGGCGCCTATCTGGCCGACCCGCACGTGCAGGTGGGGTTGGTGGCCGCCGACGGAGGACCGCTGACCTGGCCGCTGCACATCAGCCTGCTGTTGGCCAAGGAGTATGCGCTGACCGGCACCCGGATCTCCGCCGAGCGGGCGGTGGAATTGGGCCTGGCCAATCACGTGGTAGCCGATCCGGTGGCCGAGGCGGTGGCCTGCGCAGAGAAGATCTTGACACTGCCGCAGCAGGCGGTCGAGAGCACCAAACGCGTCCTCAACATGCATCTCGAGCGCGCGGTGCTGGCCACGCTGGACTTCGCGTTGAGCGCCGAGAACCAATCCTTCCAGACCGAAGACTTCCGCTCGATCGTGAC
>DASZKQ010000488.1:0-4397 GCA_035552835.1 Mycobacterium sp.
TCGAATCCTCGGACCGCATTACAAATCGCCGCGGCTGGTGCGACCAGAGATCATGGCGTCCGCGCGCTTTCGCGCCGGACTGGAGAAGATCCCGGGTGCCGACCTCGAGCAAGCCGGAAAGATGCTCGACGAGCTCGCCACGGGATGGAGCCGGGTGTCTGTCGACCTCGTCGCCGTCCTCGGCAGGATGTTCAGCCGGGGATTCGACCGCGAAATCGACTACGACGAGTACCAGGTCGCGGCGCTCCGCACTGCTTTGGAAGCTCATCCGGCGGTATTGCTCTTCTCGCACCGGTCTTACATCGACGGCGCCGTGATGCCGGTGGCGATGCAGGAGAATCGGTTGCCACCAGTGCACGTATTCGCCGGCGTGAACCTGGCATTCGGGGTCATGGGACCGCTGATGCGTCGCGCCGGAACGATCTTCATCCGCCGCAACATCGGTAAGGATCCGGTCTACAAGTACGTGCTCAAGGAGTACGTCGGCTACGTAGTGGAGAAGCGTTTCAACCTGAGCTGGTCCATCGAGGGCACCCGCTCGCGCACCGGCAAGATGTTGCCGCCCAAGCTCGGTCTGATGAGTTACGTGGCCGACGCGTATCTGGACGGTCGTAGCGATGACATTCTGCTGCAAGGGGTTTCGATCAGCTTCGACCAGCTCCACGAGACCGCCGAATATGCCGCGTACGCCCGCGGCGGCGAGAAGCGTCCCGAGGGCCTGAGCTGGATGTACAACTTCATCAAGGCCCAGGGCGAACGCAATTACGGCAAGATCTACGTCCGCTTCCCGGAAGCTGTCTCGATGCGCGAATACCTCGGCCCGTCGCACGGCCAGATCGCCGACGATGAGGCCGCCAAACGTCTTGCGCTGCAGAAGATGTCGTTCGAAGTCGCATGGCGGATCCTGCAGTCCACCCCGGTCAACGCGACCGGCCTGGTGTCCGCGCTGCTGCTCACCACACACGGGGTGGCGTTGACCCTGACACAACTGCATCACACACTGCAGGATTCACTCGACTACCTCGAACGCAAGAACACCCCGATGTCCACCAGCGCGCTGCGGCTGCGGACGCCCGAAGGTGTTCGATCGGCGGTCGACTCCCTGTCGAATGGTCATCCAGTGACTCGAGTGGACAGCGGCCGAGAACCGGTGTGGCGCATTGCTCCCGAGAACGAACACACTGCGGCGTTCTACCGCAACTCGGTGATCCACGCGTTCCTGGAGACGGTGATCGTCGAACTGGCATTGGCCTACGCCGGACGGGTCGACGGCGACCGGCTCGAAGCATTCTGGACTCAGGCGATGCGCCTGCGGGATCTGCTGAAATTCGACTTCTACTTCGCTGATTCAGCCGCCTTCCGTCAGAACATCGCCGACGAGATGTCCTGGAACGAAGGCTGGGAAGCCAAGGTTTCGGCGGGCTCGGCGCAGATCGACGCGATGCTCTACGCGAAGCGACCGCTGATGTCGGATGCGATGCTGCGGGTGTTTTTCGAGGCTTACGAGATCGTCGCCGACGTGCTTCGCGATGCGCCGGCGGAAATCGGCGCGAAAGAGCTGACCCAGTTGGCGCTGGGCGTCGGCAAACAGTACGTCGCGCAGGGTCGCGTACGCAGCAGCGAACCGGTGTCGACGTTGCTGTTCGACACCGCTCGCCAAGTCGTCGCCGACCAGGATCTGCTCGAGCCTGCGCCGGACCTGGCCGAGCGACGGGTCGCGTTCCGCCGCGAATTGCAAGCCATCCTGCAGGATTTCGACCACGTCGCACAGATCGCCCGCAACCAGTTCGTCGCCCGCGAGGCAGCGGCCCGCGGTGCGGGGCAGCCGTAGGTAACGCGGCCGTACCCTTTGGGTATGACTGGTCCTCCGGCCGCCAGGCGCCGCGCGGTGGTGTGGCCGCTGCTCATCGGAGTGGCGGCGTTGGCCGGTTGCACCGCCGCGGGCATCGGGGTGCTGTCGCTGGCGGCCGCGCTGACCGCTACCGGATTGCCCGACCCGGGACCCGTCACCACGCTCGGCCTGCCCTTCGTGCGGGCTGCCGGCGAGATCGCCGCCGTGGTGGCTGTCGGATCGTTCCTGATGGCCGCATTCCTCGTTCCGCCGCAGGACAGCGGCGTCCTGGACGCCGACGGCTATCGCGCGCTACGGGTCGGGACGGTGGCGGCCGGGGCCTGGACGGTGTGCGCCGCGCTGCTGGTGCCGCTGACCATTTCCGACGTCTCCGGTCAGCCTTTCACCGCTCACCTGAACCCCGCGAGTCTGTGGTCGCTGGCCGGCATCATCAACATCTCGACCGCGTGGCGCTGGACCGCGCTGCTGGCCGCCGTGCTGACGGTGGCCAGCCTTCCGGTGCTGCGCTGGTCGTGGACGCCGTTGCTGCTGGTCGGGTCGCTGGTGACGCTGATACCGCTTGGGTTGACCGGTCACTCCTCGGCCGGCGGTTCGCACGACCTGGCCACCAACAGCCTGCTGATCCATCTGGTCGCGGGCAGCCTGTGGGCCGGGGGGCTGCTGGCGCTGCTGACACACCTGGTCCGCGGTGGGCAGCACGCCGATCTGGCCTCGCGACGATTCTCCACGATCGCGCTGTGGTGCTTTGCCGCGATGGCGCTCAGCGGCGTCGTCAATGCTGTGGTGCGGATCCGCTTGTCGGACCTGCTCTCCAGTGACTACGGACGGCTGGTCGTCGCCAAGCTTTTGGCGCTGTGTCTGCTCGGCTTCGTCGGCTGGCGGCAACGGCGCACCGGCGTCGTTGCGCTGCAGGCAGACCCGACCTCACGGACCGGACTGATCCGGCTGGCTCTGATTGAGGCCGTGCTGTTCGGTCTGACGTTCGGCGTCGCCGTCGGCCTCGGTCGCACGCCACCTCCGCCGCTGCCGATCGGCATCCCCTCGATTACCGATGTGAAGATCGGCTACGACTTCGACGGACCGCCGACCCCGGTCCGGGTGCTCGTCGACTGGCGGTTCGACCTGATCTTCGGCTCGGCGGCGATCATCTTCGCGGCCCTGTACGTGGCCGGGGTGCGACGGCTCCGACGTCGCGGCGACGCCTGGCCAGTCGGCCGGACCGTGGCCTGGCTGCTGGGCTGTCTGGCGCTGTTATTCGTCAGCTCGTCCGGTGTGGGCCGATACATGCCGGCGATGTTCAGCATGCACATGGCGGCACACATGCTGTTGTCAATGCTGGTGCCCATCCTGCTGGTACTGGGTGGGCCGGTCGGATTGGCGTTGCGCGCGCTGCCCGCGGCCGGAGGCGGGGACCCGCCCGGCATGCGGGAGTGGCTGCTTGCGGCCCTGCATAGCAGGGTCTCGATGTTCCTGACCAACCCGGTGGTCGCGACAGCCTTGTTCGTCGCCGGGTTTTACGGGCTCTACCTCGGCGGCCTTTTCGACGCCGCGGTCGGTAGCCACATCGGCCATGTCGTGATGAACCTGCATTTCCTGATCAGCGGCTACTTGTTCTACTGGGTGGTGATCGGCGTAGATCCGACGCCGCGGCCGATCCCGCCGCTGGCGAAGGTGGGAGTCGTCTTCGCGTCGCTGCCGCTGCACGCCTTCTTCGCGATCATCCTGATGAGCATGCAACAGGTGCTCGGTGACAGCTTCTACCGGTCGCTGCACCTGAGCTGGCACACCGACCTGATGGGCGACCAACACCTCGGCGGTGGAATGGCTTGGGCGGCAGGGGAAATACCGTTGGCCGTCGTGATGATCGCGCTGCTGGTGCAGTGGTCGCGCAGTGACCAGCGGACCGCCCGGCGACTGGATCGTGCCGCCGACCGCGACGAGGACGCCGATCTGGTGGCATACAACGCGATGCTCGCCGAGCTGGCCCGTCGTGATACGTCGGGCCAGCGCTAAAACTTCAGCTACACAACAGTGGCCACAGTCGCCACGCCAGCATCGGCTGGGTCGGGGCACACGATCTGCCCGCCTCTGAGCGAAAAAAGCTCATGCGCACTAGTTGTCGCTCGAAAGTGTGCAAGACACGCGCCCCTGCGGCTGGGGTTCCGATGTGGCAGATGTGACTTGGTTATCCACACCCCGCGCTCCCTCCACAGGCGCCCATCGTCTCAGCCCGGAATCGGACCGAGGTGTCGGCCATCCCGAGGTGAATGGCAGGCAGCACCGGTTGCGGTGCGATACAGGAAAAGGGGAACCAGAAATGTTCGAAACACCACTGACCGTCGTCGGCAACGTCGTCAACGACCCGATCCGCCGCCAGGTCGGTGACCAGGAGGTGATGAAGTTCCGGGTCGCCAGCAATTCCCGGCGCCGCGCCGCCGATGCCAGCTGGGAGCCCGGTAACTCGCTGTTCGTCACCGTCAACTGCTGGGGCCGGCTGGTCTCCGGCGTCGGCGCTTCACTGGGCAAGGGCTCACCGGTGATCGTC
>DASZKQ010000489.1:0-4738 GCA_035552835.1 Mycobacterium sp.
CGACCCAGGCGCTTGCATCGTCACGAAAGGCCAGCCACGCGTGGGCCAGATCGCGGAAATGTTCCATGTCCAGCGAGTTGCGCGTCTCGGGACGGTTGATCGTGATGGTGGCAATGTGGGCGTGCAGTGTGTAATCGATGCTCACCGATCTCCGCCATTTCACCCTGAGCCGTGGTTGTCTCTACCGGTATCAGGCCCTACCACTCCACGCCGGTGGAGACGCAGAACTCATTCTGCTCGGGGTCCGACATTCTCACCCATCGGGTTCCCCCAGAGCTCTGCACGCGTTGGTCGATGCGATGAGCGCCGAGCGCCTGCAGCCGGTGGACCTCGTCGTCGACATCGTCGACCACAATGTCGACGTGCATGCGGTTCTTGCCCGCTTTGGGTTCGGGCACCCCCTGAAGGAGAAGCGGTGAAGCGATCCCTTCTTTAGGAACTAGCACAGCCAGATTCGCGTCCGTGTAGTAGTCGCGATAGTCGAGCGCTTCGCGCCAGAACTTAGCGAGCCTCTTCGGCTCTTCACAGTCGAGCACGAGTTCCACTGTTGCCTTGTGTCCCATCGCTGCCTCCCGGTCGGAATACCACTCGGCCAGCGACGACAAGGATACGGGACCCACCCAGCCAGGGGCAGCGTCGACGACGAGCGCCGCGTCCTGTCCGTCGCCAGTCAGCGATCACCCGCTGACCATGCGCACCACATCGCGCGCACAGCCCCACGACAAGGTCACGCCATTACTGCTGTGGCCGTAGTTGTGGATGCACCGCGCCGGCCCAAGCGGCTCTGCCTCCACCCGCACCGACGGACGGTCGGGACGCAGACCGGTAATCGTCTCGATCACCTCGGCCTCACCGAGCCGCGGTTCAATCCGGCGGCAGCGCTGCAGGATGCGCTCGCTCACCTCCGGATCGGCAGTGGTATCCCATCGGCCGGGAATGCTGATGCCGCCGCACACCACCCGCTGCGGGTGGGGGAAGTAGCAGGTCCATTCCGGGCCGGTGTTGATTTCCAGAAACAGTTGCCGCAAACCAGGATTGGCGAGCACGACATGCTGGCCGAACAGCGGGCGCATCGTGTCATCGCCCGCCAGCGCTCCGGCGCCGAGACCCGCACAGTTGACCACTATCGGCGCGGTGTCGGCGACCTCGGCCAGTGACCGCACCGCACGCGTCTCGATTTCGCTGCCGGCCGCGGCGAGCCGATCGGTCAGGTAGTTGAGGTATTGCGGCATGTCGATCATCGGCATGATGGCGCGGAACCCGCTACCGAAGCCCTCGGGAAGGTCGGCCGGATCAGCCGCGCGCAGGTCGGGGATCAGCGTGGCCGCCGACGACATCGCCTCGGCCCCGGTCAATTCGCCGACGGCAATCGCCGGCGCCATGCGCACACCCGTGTTGGGGTTGTTGGCCAATTCCCGAAACACCCCGAGGGAATACTGGGTCCAGGCCAGCGTTTTGCTGGCCCGCTCAGCGGGCCGCGGCGGGGCCCACACCGCACCAGCCACGACCGAGGTGGTCTGCTGTGGCATCGCCGCCGCCCACACCCGCACCGGCCACCCGGCTTCGGCCAGACATATCGCCGATGTCAGTCCGCTGACACCGGCACCAACCACCACAATCTGCTGCGCACTGGCCACGGCGCCACGGTAACCAAAACGGATCAGCCGCGGGCTGGTCTAGGTCAAGTCCAGACAGGGCCCATCAGGAATGGGGGGCTTGCTGTCCACTCTGGCCGCCGAGCAGCCCGTTGAGGATGCCGAGAGCGCCTTGCACACCCGCAGGCGGTGTATTAGGAGGCGGATTGGCGTCCGGGGTCAGCTGCCAGGGCTGGCAGCCAGAGGTTTTGAACGCTTTGTCCGTCGGGTCGATCTGCACTACCTGCGGTTTTTTGCTCATTGAGTTGTCAATGAGGTTGCCGTCGGGGTTGCCCATCCTCTTCCAGTAGCAGGTGCCGTCTGCGACGGGTCCTGCCGTGCTGTACGTACCCGGCGCGATGTCGGTTCCTACCGCGAATGTGCCGTCGTGATCGATGGTCGTCTTCGGCCCAGGTGCGGGTGACGGTTCGGGTGACCCTGCCGGCGACTCCGCCGGTGACGGCCCGGGCGACGGCGTCGGCTCAGGATCGCCGTAGGCAACAGCGGCGGACACCGCCCAGCCCCCAATGACCAGCGCCGCGGCGCCGAACCGTGCCGCAACAGATGCCGTTGCGTTAAACCCCATAGAACAGCAGCGTACCGGGGTGAGCAGCCAATTTCATACCGCTGCGCTGGCGGCGCAGGGTTCCGCGACACTTAACCAGCGGCGACGACACGCCCGACAGAGTTCGCCCTCTCGTAAGTTTCGGCGAATCAGCCGGTCGGGTGCCTGTGCCGTTGCGGAAGCCCGGCGACCTCGCGCGGCGCGAAATCCGTTGTTGCAGAATGGGATACGCTAAGTCAGCCTGCGAACCTTGCCGGCGTAGCCGAGCGCGTGCTCGTAGGTGTCGAGGTTGTCGCGAGAAATCTTTGCGTGCACCGGACGTTCGAGAAAGAAACGCAGTACCGGGTTGTAGGCGTGATACGTCTCGTGGAAGGTCAGCACGGTGGTGCCGTCGGGCTGCTCCTCGAGTTGGTGATAGCCCTCGGCGCGGGACCACAGCGGCGCACCAACCGCGATGTATCGCGACAGCTTGTTGATCTCCGCCTCAGTCACGGTCTCCCACGACCGTGCTTTGCCGCCGGACAACAGGTACTTGGGCACTTCGAAAATGCACGTGCGAACCAGACCCTCACCAGCTTCGTTGCCTTCGTTCAGTATTTCCATGCTGCCGGTAGGCCACTTGAGGACCCGCGGCCGCGGCGCGTCCGGCGGCGCTGGCGGGTGCAACACGCGCCAGACTTTCCTCGGCGGCGCATCGACATGGAATCGCACGGTGTAGGACTGCATCAGCCTTCTCCCCAGCTGTCCCAATAAGTGACGGTCTCCGCGGGCGGCCGCGAGGCCGCCCGGAAGTCGGTACCAATCGTGTAAGCGACCGGAAACAGCGCGGCCTGCGTGACCGTCGGCGGAATTCCCAGCACCTCGGCCACCTCTTGCTCCTTGGCCAGATGCATCGTCGTCCATACCGAGCCCAACCCTCGGGACCGCAGGGCAAGCAAGAAGCTCCAGCCCGCCGGGATGATCGACGCCCAGGCCGTCGCGGCGATCAGCAGCGGCGCACCATCGAACCGGCGGTCCAGGCAAGGGATCACATGCACCGGAACTTGTGCCAGCGTCTCGGTCAGGCTCATCGCGCTGCTGTACACGCGCCGGGTCTGAGCATCCGACGTGTTCTCGGCCGCGTACGCAAGGTATTCAGCGCCAACGCGGCGGTAAATATCGGCGATGGCGGCACGTTTGTCGGCATCGGTGATCACCAGCCAGCGCCAATCCTGCGCGTTGCTGCCGGTGGGCGCCTGCATCGCCAGCTGTATGCACTCGAGGATTACTTCGCGACTGACCGGGCGCGTCAGGTCAAGGCGTTTGCGCACCGCGCGTGTGGTGCTCAGCAATTCGTCGACCGTGGCAATGTCCATGCGTTCCTTCCGGGTGCTGATTCAAAGGTCGATTGCGCAGGACTGATCGACACCCAGCACCGTCAGCGAGCGTCCCAAGCCAAGGAATACCGCGACGCAGAGCGTGAGATCGAGGATCTCCTCATCCGAGAACACCGCCCCCAGTCGTTCGAAGAATGCGTCGTCCATCGACGCGTGGTCGTTGGCAAAGCGCTCGGCGTATTCGATGGCAAGACGCTGGCGCGGCGTGTAGCCCGGGTAGCTGGCGTACGCCGCGACGTTGTCGTAGAGCTCCGGTGCGACGCCGGCATCCAGTACGGACTGGGCGCGAAAATCCGAGCACGCGACACAATCGTTGATCTGCGCGATTCGCATCCTGGCCAGCTCACGCTCATCGGCGGGCAGGATGCTCTGCTGATATGCGCCGCGGATCATCCGCTCGACCATGCCACCGAGCTCGGGCCGTAGCGTCCAGATCATGGCCGCTTCGCCACCGGGGCCATCCGGCACATTGAGTCGGGCCATCCGCGAACTCCTGCCCGGTAAGGACGGTACCGAGTTGAGCAAACCAGATTCTCAACTGAACTGTCTAGGTCACTCGCGTCGCGTAATTGTGCATATGCCAAACCAGGCCTGGACGTGGAAAACGGCCCGGGCTAACGTCCGTTGAGCGGCCTTCGGCTCCAGCGCCGCGATTGGGAGGTCTGCGCGTGCTTTTCATGCACGAATTACACAAGGTGCGCGGCCGCGCCGAAGACAACTTCGAAGCGGCATTCCGCGATGGGTGGATGCGCATACTCGCCGCAGGTGACGATGCTCGATTGCTGTGGTACGCCAACCAGGCACACGGCAGTGGACCGGCCTACACCGTCGTCACCGTCACCGCCGTTCGCGACGGAGCGGCGTGGGAGCGGCTGACCTTGCGGGTCCAGAAAGGCGACCTTCAGGAGTGGATGCGTAACCTCGATGAGCTCCGCCATGAGGTCGACGCGAAGCTGCTGATGCCGCTCCCGTGGTCACCGCTTCGGGAGGTCGACTTCGACGCGGTGCCCGCCGACGGGCGAGAGCACGAGATGACCCTCTACATGGAAGACACCATGTGGCCCTACGAGGACAAGTTCAAGGAATACATTGTCTGCTGCGGTGAGGTGTACGCCAGGAGTCTCGAGCAGCCGTCCTCAATGCTGAAGATGCACGCGGCATTT
>DASZKQ010000490.1:0-11308 GCA_035552835.1 Mycobacterium sp.
GGCGACACCCGGGCGGGCGCGGCGATCACCGTGTCCATCGCCCAGTTCGGCTCGACGCGAAGCATCAACGCAGGCGTCGCCGCCGGGATCGCGATGCACACCTGGATCAGGCAGCACGCGGACCTGACCCGCGCCTGGTGATTGCCGTGGCGCACATCGAGTGTGCGCTGACGGCTTTGAGTGTGCAGTGGCGGCGGGATTTGAGCGATTTATGCGCCCTGGGCGCACAGTCAAAGCCATATACGCACACTCGACCGCACTAGCTCCAGAGCGTGACGTGAACCTTCGGCCGAAACCTCGTCACCCCGACGCCGGATCCACGGATCATCGCCTGGGTGCATCTGGGTGTGGTGATGAAGCGGACCAATTCGGACACAGCGGGCTGGCGCGCCGATGGCGCCAGTGTCGCCGCACACCACTCGCCCGACCTATCCAGCCCGGGACCCGTCACGTGGGCCAACCGCCCGGCCGCGAGGTCCTTGGCGACCGCGAAACCGATCGTCAACGTCACACCGCCGACCCGCTGAACCTCCTCCAGCGCGGCGGCGTCGCTCTGAAAAATCCGCTGCTGCGACTCAGGAATTGCCAAGTCGCGCAACATCTTTCCAATCTCGCCGTCCACGCTGCCCGCCGACGGGCCGAGCATCCACTGTTGTTGGCGTAGCAGAGCAGGCATCGGAATGCCCACGGCCAGTGGGCTGTTGGGCGCCGCGACGGCGATGATCTGATATTTCAGGAACGGTCGCACGAAGATAGTGTCGTCGGGACCGGTCGAATTTTCACTGGCCGGGCCGATAGCGATGTCGACAGCCCGCGAGCAGATCAGGTCGCGGAACCGGCTCGTCGGATGCACACTCAACTCCACCGACAGGTCGTCGGCCCGCGACGAGAAAAGCTCGATCAGGCCGGGCGCGGCGTGTTCGGCGAATGCGCTGGACGCCGCTATCCGCAGCAGCCGGCGCCCATGGGCGGCTTCGGTGACCTCGATCGCGGTTTGTTGCTGTAGACCCAGGATTTCCACCGCGCGGCTGGCCAGCCGCAGTCCGCCGGGCGTGAACGCCAGCCCGGCGCCCGTCCTGGTGAACAATGGGTCATCGAGCTCCTTGCGCAGTGCCGTGACGAGCATCGAGACCCCGGCGTCGGAAACGCCGAGTTCGGCGGCCGCCGCTCGCACCGAACCCAACCGCACCACCGCCGAATAGGCGCGAAGTTGAGCCGGTGTCATGCGAGTGAGCCTACTTTGGATGCGTGCGTGACGTGCTTGCCGAACTGATGTCGATTTGGCACGCCGGTGACACCGCCGGACTCGGGACGGTGGTGCGAACGTTCCGGTCCGCGCCGCGGCCGCCGGGAGCCGCAATGCTGGTAGCGCCGGACGGCTCGGTGACCGGATCGGTGTCGGGCGGCTGCGTGGAGGGCGCCGTATACGAACTCGCCGCCGAGGTCGCGCGAACCGGGACGCCACGCCTGCAGCGCTATGGGGTCAGCGACGGCGATGCCTTCGCGGTCGGCCTGACCTGTGGCGGCATCATCGACATCTTCGTGGAGTCGCTGTCGCAGGCGACATTTCCCGAACTTGGCGCGGTCGCCGACGACATCGGCGAAAGCCGAGCGGTCGCGATCGCGACGGTTATAGCCCATCCGGACGCCCAGTGGGTTGGGCGCCGGCTCGTCATCCGGCCTGACCCGAGTAGACCCGCGGCCGGATCGCTGGGTTCGGCACGCGCCGACGCCGCGGTCACCGACGATACGCGCGGTCTGCTCGCGGTGGGCCGCAGCGAGGTACTCAAATACGGACCCGACGGGCAGCGGCTCGGCGAAGGCATGGAGGTCTTCGTGTCCAGCTACGCTCCGCGCCCGCGGATGCTGGTGTTCGGTGCCATCGACTTCGCTGCCGCCTTGGCCCAGCAGGGCTCGCTTCTGGGCTACCGGGTCACCGTCTGCGACGCCCGCTCGCTGTTCGCGACACGGGCGCGCTTTCCAACGGCCGACCATGTCGTGGTCGACTGGCCCCACCGCTATCTGGCGGCCGAAGCCCAGGCGGGCGCCATCGACCAGACGACGGTGATCTGCGTCCTCACCCACGACCCGAAGTTCGACGTCCCGGTGCTCGAAGTGGCGCTGCGCCTGCCGCAGATCGGATATGTCGGGGCGATGGGGTCGCGCCGCACCCACGAGGACCGGATGGACCGGCTGCGAGCGGCGGGGCTGACCGACGCCGAGCTGAGCCGCATGTCCAGTCCCATCGGACTGGACCTCGGGGCCCGCACCCCCGAGGAGACCGCGGTCTCGATCGCGGCCGACATCATCGCCAAGCGCTGGGGCGGCGGGGGCCGGCCGCTGACCCAAATCGTCGGGCGAATTCACCATGACGCGCAGGTCGGAGACGACCACGGGGCTAGTTCAGCGATCCCTTAACTCGCTATTGACGCCGATGTCAGCGGGGCTGACACTGTGGCCCATGCAAGTACCCGGGCCCTTCGAATACGAGCGTGCAACCAGCGTGGACCACGCCATTGGATTACTGGATCGGTTAGGGGAAGGGGCCCGCGTAGTCGCCGGCGGGCACAGCCTGCTGCCGATGATGAAGCTGCGCATCGCCAACCCGGAATACCTCGTCGACATCAACGACCTGGCGCTCGAGCTCGGGTATGTGGTCACCGATCCGACGCTGGTGCGCATCGGCGCCATGACTCGTCACCGTGAACTGTTGGAGTCCGACACCCTGGCCGCGGTGTGCCCGATCTTCCGCGACGCCGAACGAGTCATCGCCGACCCGGTGGTCCGCAATCGCGGCACCCTCGGCGGTTCGCTCTGCCAGGCGGATCCGGCCGAGGACCTGTCGACTGTCTGCAGCGTGCTGGATGCGCTGTGCCTGGCCCGCGGACCGTCGGGCGAACGCGAAATACCGATTGACGACTTCCTGGCCGGCCCGTACGAGACCACGCTCGCCCACAACGAGATGCTGGTAGAGGTCCGGATCCCGGTGCGGCACAGAACGTCCAGCGCATACGCGAAAGTTGAGCGGCGAGTTGGCGACTGGGCTGTCGTGGCGGCCGGAGCGGCAATCACAATCGACGGTGCCGCAATAGCCGCAGCCCGCGTGGGCCTGACCGCGGTGAACCCTGACCCGGCCGCACTGGCCGAACTCTCGGCGGCTCTGGTCGGCCAGCCGGCTACCGACGAGGTCTTCGCCGAGGCGGGCCGCCGCGCCGCCCAAGCCTGCGACCCGGTGACCGATATCCGCGGCACCGCAGAGTACAAGCGCCACCTGGCCTCCGAACTGACCATCCGCACATTGCGCAGCGCGGCTCAACGGGTGAGTAATGCCGCTGCGCCGGAAGGGAATTAATCATGCAGGTCAATATGACCGTCAACGGCGAGCAGGTCACCGCCGACGTCGAACCCCGGATGCTGCTGGTGCACTTTCTGCGTGATCAGCTGCGGCTCACCGGAACTCACTGGGGTTGCGACACCAGCAACTGCGGAACATGTGTGGTCGAGGTCGACGGCGTGCCGGTGAAGTCTTGCACGATGCTTGCCGTCATGGCGTCCGTGCACAGCGTGCGGACCGTGGAAGGGCTCGCGGTCGACGGCCAGCTGGACCCGGTGCAGGAAGGGTTCATGCGGTGCCACGGGCTCCAATGCGGCTTCTGCACACCGGGAATGATGATCACCGCCCGTGCCCTGCTGGATCGCAATCCCAACCCCGACGAGGAGACCATCCGGGAGGCGATCTCCGGGCAGATCTGCCGGTGCACCGGATACACCACGATCGTGCGCTCGATTCAGTGGGCCGCACAGCACCCCACGGGCGCAGCGCACGCTGTGGAGGCCACGTCATGACCACGATCGAGTCACGTCCACCGTCACCAGAAGACCTGGCCGACAACGACCAAAAGCCATGCGGCCACGGCCGGATGATGCGTAAAGAGGATCCGCGATTCATCCGCGGCCGCGGCACCTATGTCGATGACGTCGCCCTCCCCGGCATGCTGCACCTGGCGATCTTGCGATCCCCATACGCGCACGCCCGCATCGCCAGCATCGATGTGACGGCCGCACAAGCACATCCGAAAGTCAAAGCTGTGGTGACGGGCGCCGACCTGGCCGAGAAGGGTCTGGCCTGGATGCCGACACTGTCCAACGACGTGCAGGCCGTGCTGGCCACCGACAAGGTGCGCTTCCAGGGGCAGGAGGTGGCGTTCGTCGTTGCCGAGGACCGGTATTCGGCGCGCGACGCGCTGGAGCTGATCGACGTGGACTACGACCCGCTGGATCCCGTCGTGGACGTCCGCAGGGCACTCGATCCGTCCGCGCCGGTAATCCGCACCGACCTCGACGGCAAGGCCGACAACCACATCTTCGACTGGGAAACCGGCGACGCCGCCGCCACCGAAGCGGCATTCGCCAAGGCCGACGTCGTCGTCGAACAGGAGATCATCTACCCCCGGGTGCATCCGGCGCCGATGGAAACCTGTGGCGCGGTCGCCGATCTGGACCCGGTCACCGGCAAGCTGACGCTGTGGACCACCTCGCAGGCCCCACACGCCCACCGCACGCTCTACGCTTTGGTCGCCGGCCTGCCCGAACACAAGATCCGGGTGATCTCGCCGGACATCGGCGGCGGCTTCGGCAACAAGGTGCCGATCTACCCCGGTTATGTGTGCGCCATCGTCGGTTCGCTGCTGCTGGGCAAGCCGGTCAAATGGATGGAGGACCGCAGCGAGAACCTGACCTCCACCAGCTTCGCCCGTGACTACATCATGGTCGGTGAGATCGCTGCCACGAGCGACGGCAAGATCTTGGCGATCCGGTCCAATGTGCTGGCCGACCACGGCGCGTTCAACGGCCAGGCGGCGCCGACGAAATACCCGGCCGGGTTCTTCGGGGTGTTCACCGGCAGCTACGACCTCGAAGCCGCCTACTGCCACATGACCGCGGTGTACACCAACAAGGCGCCCGGCGGGGTGGCCTACGCGTGCTCCTTCCGGATCACCGAGGCGGTGTACTTCGTCGAGCGGCTGGTGGACTGCCTGGCCTTCGATTTGAAGATGGACCCGGCCGAGCTGCGGCTGCGAAACCTGCTGCGGCCCGAGCAATTCCCGTACCAGAGCAAGACCGGCTGGACGTACGATTCGGGTGACTACGAAGCCACCATGCGCAAGGCCATGGGCATGATCGGCTATGACGCATTGCGCGCCGAGCAGAAGCAGAAACGTGAGCGCGGCGAACTCATGGGCATCGGGATGTCCTTCTTCACCGAGGCGGTCGGCGCCGGCCCCCGCAAGGACATGGACATACTCGGGCTGGGCATGGCCGACGGATGCGAGCTGCGCGTGCACCCGACGGGCAAAGCCGTTATGCGGCTTTCAGTTCAGACCCAGGGCCAGGGCCATGAGACGACGTTCGCCCAGATCGTCGCCGAGGAGCTGGGCATCCCGCCCGACGACATCGAGGTGGTGCACGGCGACACCGATCAGACGCCGTTCGGGCTGGGCACCTACGGCAGCCGGTCGACTCCCGTCTCGGGTGGGGCCGCGGCATTGGTCGCCCGCAAGGTCCGCGACAAGGCGAAGATCATCGCGTCGGGCATGCTCGAAGTCTCGGTGGCCGACTTGGAGTGGGAGAAGGGCTCATTCCACGTCAAGGGTGACCCATCGGCGTCGGTGACCATCGCCGACATCGCGATGCGCGCACACGGGGCCGGCGATCTGCCCGAGGGCATCGAGGGAGGCCTGGACGCCGAGGTCTGCTACAACCCGGAGAACCTGACCTACCCGTACGGCGCGTATTTCTGTGTGGTGGACGTCGATCCGGGCACCGCGGTGGTCAAGGTGCGGCGCTTCCTGGCCGTCGACGACTGCGGCACCCGCATCAACCCGATGATCATCGAGGGCCAGGTGCACGGCGGCATCGTCGACGGCATCGGAATGGCATTGATGGAGATGATCGCTTTCGACGACGACGGCAACTGCCTGGGCGGGTCGCTGATGGACTACCTGATCCCGACCGCACTCGAGGTGCCGCATCTGGAAACCGGTCACACCGTGACACCGTCGCCGCATCACCCGATCGGCGCCAAGGGCATCGGCGAATCGGCCACCGTGGGATCGCCGCCCGCCGTGGTGAACGCGGTGGTGGATGCGTTGGCGCCGTTCGGGGTTCGTCATGCCGATATGCCGTTGACACCGTCGCGCGTCTGGGAGGCCATGCAGGGCCGCGCCAGACCGCCGATCTAGAGGGTATGGATGACGATCAGCGAGCGAGCTAAGCAGCTGTTGGCGGCACGGACACCGTTTGTGCACGCGACGGTGGTGCGTGCCCAGCCGCCCACCTCGTCATACCCGGGCGACGAGGCAATCCTGTTGGCGGACGGCACAATCGAAGGCTTCGTCGGTGGCCAGTGTGCGCAGAACTCCGTTCGCAAGGCGGCGCTCGGCGTGCTGCAGGCCGGTGAAAGTGTGTTGCTGCGGGTGCTTCCCGACGGCGACGTGCACTTCCCCGAGGCCCCCGGTGCCTGCGTGGTGGTCAACCCATGCCTGTCCGGCGGGTCGCTGGAGATCTTTCTGACACCGCAGCTGCCGGCGCCGCTGATCCGGGTTCACGGAGCCACGCCCATCGCCGACGCGCTGATCCAATTGTGCACAGTGCTGGGCTATGACGCCCGACGGGACACCGAGCTGTCCGACACCACTGCGGTGGTGATCGCCAGCCATGGTGGACCGGAAGCCGAAATCATTCGCGCGGCACTGGATAACGGCGTCGGATATATCGGCCTGGTGGCCAGCAAGGTTCGCGGCGTCTCAATACTGAACTCGCTCGAACTCTCCGACGCCGAGCGAGCACGCATACACACTCCGGTCGGATTGCCGATTGGCGCCAAGACCCCGGCGGAGATCGCGGTCTCGATCGCCGCCGAACTGATCGCCAGTATCCGCGGCGGCAGTCTGAGCCTGCCCGTTTCGGTTGACGGCGGCCCGTCGGAGGCCGTCGACCCGGTGTGCGGCATGACGGTGGCGATCGGGCCCGCCACCGAGCACCTCAGGCTGGCCGCCGCGGATTACTGGTTCTGCGGCCCGGGATGCCGGACGGCGTTCGTCGCTGGCAAAGACGGCGCATGACCGCGCGGCGGGTCACCGGTGTCGTGCTCGCGGCTGGCGGCTCCCGCAGACTGGGCACACCCAAACAGCTTCTGCCATACCGGGATACGACCGTGCTTGGGGCAACCCTCGACGTCGCTCGCAGTGCCGGGTTCGACCAGCTCATCGTCACCCTGGGCGGTGCTGCTCAGGCGGTGCGCGATGCGGTGCCGATGGACGGGGCCGATGTGGTGGCCGTGGAGGACTTCGGCACCGGGTGTTCGGCATCGCTGCGTGTCGCATTGACGCGAGTCCACCCGCAGGCCGCGGGAATCGTGCTGATGCTGGGCGATCAGCCTTGCGTTGAGCCGGCTTCGCTGCGGCGGATGGTCCAGCATGGCCGAGTAGCGTCGGCCGGTGCCGTGATGGTATGCCGCTACGCCGACGGCATCGGGCACCCGTTTTGGTTCAGTCGCGGCGTGTTCGGCGAACTCCTTCAACTGCATGGCGACAAGGGGGTGTGGAAGCTCCTAGGGTCGGGCCGGCATCCGGTGCACGAACTCGCCGTAGACGCCCCGGTGCCACTTGACGTCGACACCTGGGACGACTACCGGCGGCTACTGGAAGCGGTCCCATGACCTTCACGAGCCCCGACGATGTGGTTCGTCGCTTCGACGCGAAGGATTTTCTGCTCGACACCGGAACCGCGTCGGCGATCTATCTGGCGGTCACGCTCGGCAGGCCGCTGCTGTTAGAGGGCGAGCCAGGCGTCGGCAAGACGACGGCGGCGAAAACCCTTGCCGCGGTGTTGGATACCGCACTGGTGCGGCTGCAGTGCTACGAGGGATTGACCGCCCACGAAGCGCTGTACGACTGGAACTACCAACGTCAGCTGCTGTCCATCCGGCTGGCCGAAGCGCGGGGGACTGGCATCTCCGAAGCCGATCTCTACACCGAGACCTACTTGGTGGATCGGCCCATCCTGCACTGCGTGCGGCATCGAGGGCCGGCACCTCCGGTGCTGCTCATCGACGAAATCGACCGGGCCGACGATGAATTCGAGGCGTTGCTGCTGGAGTTCCTCGGTGAGTCCGCGGTCACGGTTCCCGAGCTGGGCACCTTTGTCGCCGAGCGTCCGCCGATCGCGGTGCTGACCTCCAACCGCAGCCGCGACCTTCATGACGCGCTGCGCCGTCGGTGCCTGTACCACTGGATCGACTACCCGGAGCCGCCCCGGGCCGCTGCTATCGTCCGCCGGACGGTGCCCGGCGCAACCGCTCCGCTGATCGAGCATGCCACCCAATTCGTCGGCAGCGCACGCGATCTCGACCTGGACAAGCCACCCGGGGTGGCGGAGACCATCGACTGGGTGGCCGCCCTGGTGTCACTCGGCGTCGGGGACCTCGTCGATGACTCGGCCCTGGCCAGCCTGGGGGCGCTGGCCAAGACGCCCGACGACCGTAATCTGATCCGCGACGCATTCGTCGAGTACAGCCGCACATGAGAGGACCCGCAGGATGAAGATCGCCAACCAGTTCACCGTCAGCGCGCCGATCGAGCAAGCGTGGGACGTGCTGTGCGACCTGGAGCAGGTGATCCCGCTGATGCCGGGTGCGCAGCTGACCGGCCATGAGGGCGACGACTACCTCGGCAAGGTCAAGGTCAAGGTCGGGCCGGTCACCAGCGAATTCAGCGGCAAGGTGCGTTTCGTCGAGCAGGACCGCGATCAGCATCGCGCGATCATCGACGCCAAGGGCAAGGAATCGCGCGGTACCGGCAACGCAGCCGCCACGGTTACCGCCCGGCTGGACGAGGACGGGGAGCGCACCAGCGTCAGTGTCGACACCGATCTGAAGATCGTCGGCAAGCTGGCTCAGTTCGGCAGCGGGATGCTGCAGCAGGTGTCGGAGAAGTTGCTGGGACAGTTCGTCGAGTCACTGGAGGCGAAGCTCGCCGCCGAGAATGCGCCGGCCCCGGCCGGCCCCGAGAGCCCCGAGAGCCCTGCCCCCGCCGCACAGAGTCAGCCCGAGCCCGAGCCCATCGATCTGCTGCAGCTGGCCGGTGGGGACCAAGTCAAGAAGTACCGTTCGGTGGCACTGGCGGTGCTCGCCGTGCTGGTGCTGATCTGGGTCCTGCGGCGGAGACGTTAGCGGCCCGTGAACACCCCATTGCTGTTGCGGGGCGTCGATCTTGCGGCGTTCGCTGCAGCCCTGGTTGCCCGCCTGCGCGGCGTTGGAGTGTCCGTATCCGCAAGTGGCCAAACGAGTTTCGTGCAGGCGCTGCGGCAGCTGGTGCCGGATACCACCTCGGCGCTGTATTGGGCGGCCCGGCTGACGTTAGTCAACCGGATGGAAGATCTCGGTGGTTTCGATGCGGTGTTCGCAGCGGTGTTCGGCTCCGCCCAACCCGACGGTGCCAGGGGTCCCAATGCGCTCCTGCCGCTCCCGGGCCCCCGCACACCCGCGGCAGGCACGGTGCTTCGCGCCGGCAGCAGATCTGCTGGTGCCCAATCGCTGCCCTGGTCGACTCGCCCACCCGCCACAACGTCTACCGAGCAGGACGACACCGCCGGCCCGAGCGTCCTGCTGCCCGACGTACTGCCCAGCCGCCTCGCCGCGCGGGCCGACGAGCCGTTTGATCGCTTCGATCCCGAAGACCTTCGTCTGCTCGGTACATGGCTGGAGGCGTCCGTCGCGCGCTGGCCGCGAAGGCGCAGCCTGCGGTTTGAGCCCAGCGCACACGGCAAGAGGATCGACCTGCGGGCCACCATGAACGCCTCGCGGGCGACCGGCTGGGAATCGGTGATTTTGGCGCGAACACGGCCCCGGCGCCGGCCCAGACGAGTCGTCCTGGTCTGCGACGTGAGCCGATCGATGCAGCCCTACGCCGCGATTTATCTGCATTTGATGCGGGCGACGGTGCTGCGCCAGGCGGGGATCCGTCCCGAAGTGTTCGCGTTTTCGACGTCGCTGACCCGGCTCACCTCGGTGCTGTCGCACCGTTCGGCCGAGGTGGCACTACAGCGCGCCAACGCCAAGGTCACCGACCGGTACGGCGGCACGTTCGTCGGCCGCAGTATCGGTGCTCTGCTGGCCGCGCCACATGGCAACGCGCTGCGCGGCGCGGTGGTGATCATCGCCTCCGACGGCTGGGACAGCGATCCGCCTGATGTGCTCGCGCACACCATGGCCAGGCTGCGGCGCCGCGCCGAGTTAGTGGTCTGGCTCAATCCCCGTGCCGCACATAATGAATTCAAGCCGCTGGCCGGTTCGATGGCTTCGGCCTTGCCGTACTGCGATCTGTTTCTGCCGGCGCACTCGCTGACCGGACTGCAAGAGCTGCTGCTGGCGCTGCAAATGGGACCCGCCTGATAAGGCAGGATCGGAAGGCATGGATCAGTTATGGGCCAACCGGGCAGCCAGCTCCGAAGCCGCTGTCGCGCAACGACACCTGGAACGGCTGTGGGCGCTGCCGGGAACCCAGCTGGGAGTGGTGGCCTGGCCGTCGACGAGGCGGGACCGGTTGTTCGGCACCTGGCACTACTGGTGGCAGGCGCATCTGCTGGATTGCCTGGTCGATGCGCAGCTGCGTGATCCGCAGCCGGAACGGCGCACCAAGATCAACCGCCAGGTGCGCTCGCACCGGCTGCGCAACAACCTCTCGTGGGTCAACAGCTATTACGACGACATGGCGTGGCTGGCACTGGCGCTGGAACGGGCGGCCCGGGTGGCCGGTGTCGAACGCAAACGTGCGCTGCCCAAGCTCGCTGACCAGTTCGTCAAGGCGTGGGTGCCCGAGGACGGCGGTGGCATCCCGTGGCGCAAGCAAGACCAGTTCTTCAATGCTCCGGCCAACGGCCCGGCGGGGCTTTTCCTGGCCCGCTATCCAGAGGGCCTGAAACGTGCCGAGCAGATGGGTGACTGGATCGACCGCACCCTGATCGACTCGGAGACACACCTGGTGTTCGACGGCATCAAGGGCGGGTCGCTGGTACGTGCGCAGTACAGCTATTGCCAGGGCGTGGTACTCGGGCTGGAAACCGAGCTGGCGGCACGCACCGGTGCGGAGGCCAGGGCCCGGCACCAGGCGCGCGTGCATCGTCTGGTCGCGGCCGTCAACGAGCAGATGGCGTCGTCCGGTGTGCTTAAGGGTGCCGGCGGCGGGGACGGCGGGCTGTTCGCCGGCATTACCGCCCGCTACCTCGCGCTGGTGGCCACCACGTTGCC
>DASZKQ010000491.1:0-5432 GCA_035552835.1 Mycobacterium sp.
GGTCAACGTCGGACATATGTCGACGACCGATGTCCTGGCCGATCCGATAACTTCGACGTTAGCTTCTGTGCTGACTGTGCCCCTGCGACAGCTTTATGCGCTGCTGTGGCGCGCGGGCGTCGTGGAGATTGTGGAGACTGACCGGATGTCTCGCCGCGCCCCCGCGAGGGCGGCTCGGGTGGCTCCGTGTCCGGCGTGCCACCACGTTCCAATCGAGGGCTCACCACGGCCACGGCCACGGTCGCCGCAGCAGCGGCTCCTAGGCCCTGAGCCCACCCCAGGGGACCGAGCGGGGTACAGCCGAGCAGTTGGCTGACTCCCGGAATGCTGATCAGGGTCCCCACGAATGCGAGTGAGCCCGCGGCGGTGAGCACTACCATCGGGGCCCGAGACTCCAGCAGCGTCTGGCCCAATTCGGTGGCCACCAGTGCGACCAGTGCCACGGTGGATGCGCGTTGCGGCCGCCCGGTGACGCTTGCCATCGCCCACGCCCCCGTCGCCGCTGCGGCCGTGGTGACGCCCCGGACGGCCACGGCGTGCCACAGTGCGGGCTGATCTGCGCCGCGCAGGTTGGGGTCCACCGTGCCGCGCGGCTTGCTGACCGCAAGCGCCGCAGCGGGGAGCGCGTCGGTCAACGTGTTGACGAGCAGCAATTGGCGGGTGTTGAGCGGCGAGGTGCCGGTGATTGCGCTGCCGATGACCGCGAAGATCACCTCACCGGCGTTACCGCCCAGCAGCACCGACACGGCGGCCTGCACCCGCCGCCAGAGCTGGCGGCCTTCCTCGATGGCCTCCAGGAGCGCATCGATGCGGCCGTCGACCAGTACCACTTCGGCCACCAAGTGAGCGGGGTCGCTGCCGTGCGCGACCACGCCGATACCAACCGTGGCGGCTCGGATGGCGGCGGCGTCATTGGCGCCGTCACCGACCATCGCGGTCCGTACTCCGGCGTTTTCGAGGGTCTGAACAACCTGGACCTTGTTCTCGGGTGTCATCCGCGCGAAGATCACCCGCTCGGTCACCACGCGCTCCTGGTCCTTGCGCGACAGCGAGTCCCATTCGGCACCGCTGACGACCTGGCCGGCGGTCACCGGCAGGCCGAGCTCCTCGGCAATCGCCTTCGCAGTAATCGGATGATCGCCGGTGATCAGCTTGATGCCGACCCCTTGGGATCGCAGACTCGCGATCAGGCCGGCGGATTCCTCGCGTGGGGTATCGGACAACCCGAGGAATCCCGCGAGGGTCAACCCGTCAGTGCAGAATTCCGCGATGCGATCGGGGTCTTCCCGTATCACCCGAGCCTGCTGCGGGCCGAGCCGGCGCTGGGCCACCGCAATCACTCGCAATCCGCCGGCGGCCATTCGCGCGACCGTACCGTCCAACGCGGCGACCTTTCCACAAGCGGCCAGCACCACTTCGGGTGCGCCTTTGACGGTCAGCTCGGTTCCTGTCACCGAGGCCGAGAACGACCTGCCGGAGCGGAACGGCAAGTGAGCGGCGGGGCTCGAGCCGTCGCGGCCGCCGGCGGCACCCGCTGCCGCGGCGGCCTCGACAATGGCGACATCGGTCGCGTGGGCCTGCGGGCCGCCCCTGGTTACCGGCGCGGCGTGCGCGGCGCAGTGCAGCACGTCGTGGTCCGAATACCCGGACTGGGGGTGGACCTGCGACACCCGCAGCCGGTTCTCACTGAGCGTTCCGGTCTTGTCGAAGCAGACCACGTCGATACGGCCGAGCGCCTCCACCGAACGCGGAACACGCACCAGCGCGCCGAACTTCGTCAATCGTCGTGCCGACGCCGCCTGCGCCAGCGTTGCCACCAACGGCATCCCTTCGGGCACCGCGGCTACTGCGATGGCGATGCCGCTGGACACCGCTTCGCGCAATGGAGTACTGCGCAGCAGCCCGAGCGCGCCGACCACGGCACCGCCGGTCACGCTGACGGGGAGCGCCCGATTGGTGAGCTGGCCGAGTTGGTGTTGCAGCCCGATGTCGGAGGAAAGCTCGCCGGATATGAGATCGGCGGCGCGACGCTGGGCGGTGTCGGCTCCGACCGCGGTCACCAGTGCGACCGCGGTACCCGCCACGACGGTGGTGCCGGCGAACAGCATGCAGCCCCGCTCGGCGAGCGGGGCGCCCGGCGTGGCCTCGACCTGCTTGTCCACGGACAGCGACTCGCCGGTGAGTGTCGACTCGTCGACCTCGACGTCGACCTCCTCGATGACCCGGGCGTCGGCGGGCACCACCTCGTGGGTGCGCACCTCGATCACATCGCCGGGCTGCAGTTGCGCCGCATCGACATCTCTGTACGCCCGCTCACCGTGCGGACCTGTGACTACCTTGCGGGCCGGCGGAATCTGGAGAGCCAGCAGGTGGCTCAACCGCTTTTCGGCGCGCAGCCGTTGGGCGGCGGCCAGTATCGAGTTTCCGGTCAACACCGTCCCGACCAACACCGCATCGACGGGCGAACCGAGTATCGCGCTGGCTGCCGAACCGAGCGCCATCACCGGGGTCAGCGGGTCGGACAATTCGGCCCGGACGGCCTTGGCAAGCTGCCAAACCGCTCGCAAGGGCGATTCGGATGGTTGCACGCCCCGACGGTAGGGCTCCGTTTCGGCCTCGACGTCGGGCGGGGGCAGTGCCTTACGCACCTGCTCGACCGACATCGCGTGCCACTCATGTACGGCTGCCGGGCGGGGTGTGTCCGCATTGAGGATCCCGCGTGCCAGCAGGTATCCCGCGAGCAGACCGGCCGCCGCGCCGACGTTCACCGTCTCGGACCCGAGACCGCCCCGGACACCCGGAATCATGAAAAGCGATCCCATGGCCGTTGCACCGGCCGAAATCCCGATGCCGCGCTGGGTTGCGGAACTGGCCGCGGGCAGCGCGTGCAACACCCGCCATGCGGCCGCCAGCTCGGGCAACAAGAGATGGGCATTCCAAGGTGGCGGACCAGAACCTTGCGTCGGCATGATGCCCAGCGCCAGGTCTGCCGACGAAATCGCTTGCGCACCAGACGATGACAACGCTGCGACCGTCCGGCCGGATCCCTGCAGGCCGGCTACCGCGCGAGCGAGCGCGTCGTCGATGGACTTGTTTGTCCCGCGCTTCACGGGCTGGATATCGTCGAACGCGGGTCGCAACTCGTCCAGGGACTCGTCCTCGACCGTGATGAGCTCCGCCCCGGTGCGGTGTGCTTCGGCAACCACGGCTGAGGCCAACGGGTCGTGTACGGGAAGGAAAAGTGCTTCGACTTTGGACTCCGACCGGGTGCCCGCTGTGCCCGGAACGAGGTGCCAGCCAGGGCGCAAACCGCTTTCCCCCAGCATGAGTTGGGCGCGGTTCCACGCCACCGACAACTCGTTCTCGTCGGCGCCGCGGATGCGCGCCACCCGCAACATGTCGGTACACAAAATCCGAGGGTCGATGACGATCGCGTCGACCTGGTGTAGCCGGCGCAGACCTTCCGGCCGCAACGGCAACACCGCGTGTTGCTCCGCCAGCCCACGGCCGAGCGTCGCGGCGAATGCCTCCGGGGTGGTCCGGGTCGCCTTGGGCGTGGTCACCTGCACCGCGGTCGCGGCCATGTTCACGTTGCGGCCGCCAGCGCCGACGCCGATCAGCCCGGCGCTTAGCGCCTGAAGAAGGGCGAAACGACGGACGCTGCGCGCGACGGTTTTTGACCGAGGTGGCCGCGGTGACAGGTGGGTGGGCGGTTGGTCGGCGTACCGGGCCAGTTCCGGCTCATGCTGCTCCCAGGCACGCGCCTGGGCGCGGCACTCGGCGGCCTTCAATGACTGCATCGTCAGCCCTATCGACAATGACGTCGGTGACTGGGAGAGGGTTTGGCTGGTCGCCTGAACCAGCGTCATCACGGTGTCGGTGGCGGGTCCGCCGATACGGTCCTCGAGCAGACCGCGTAGCCGGGGCTGGTAGTCGAAAAACGTCACGCTTGCCGCGACGGCGACCGGCAAACGCGGCAGGCGCATCGCGCGACCGGTGAGCGCTATGCCCAGCCCGGCCGCGTTGGCGGCCATGGTCAACGCTCTGGTCGCGAGGATCACGCCGTCGCCAGGCAGACTCGGCGCACCCGCGAGGGGCTTGTGGGTTTTATGCCTTGAGGAACAACGCTTTTCGGCGTTTTCCACGACGCGACAAAGGTCGCGCAGTGAAATTTTCGAGTCTTCGACGCCGACGACCACGCGTGACAATGGGTGATTCAGTTTCGCCGAGGTAACGCCGAGCTGGGCCAGGACCGCGTCAACGACGGTCCGCGCAAGTTCATCGTCGGCCGCATCGGCAAGGCCACGCACCTCAATCCATGCCCGGTTCCGGCCACGCCAGCACTGGCGGCTGAGCGTCTCCGGGGCGAGGTCGCCGGAAAGCGCGCGGGCGGCCTCGCGCAACGGAATGGCAGCGATCTCCGCGCTGCTCTTGGCCGCTGAGCTTGCGGTCTCACCCAGAGAACCCGCGACGGCCGCGGCGGTATTGAGCGATGCGCCGCCTAAGGCGGCCGCTATTTGGACGCCCGTGGTGATGGCGCGCAAAGGCAGAGATTGTCCTATGGATCGGGCAATGCTCAAAAGGTACTCAACGCTGCCGGTTTAGTTGGTGCGGCGCAACGCGGTGGCACCCACCCGGCCGCCCGTCGTCTTCTTGGCCGGCCGCTTAGCGGCCGCTTTCTGGCTTGGGGCCTTTCGCGGCGCCGGCTCGGTCGGGACCGGCTTGAGGTTTGCTTTCACAGCCGTCGGCTGCGTCTCCGGTTTGCGGTTCAGCCTCTGCAGCAACAACGCGCCGCCACCAACCGCCAACAGCACCGGCCACTCGACCAGGCCAGCGACACCAAGCGCGCCGAGGGCCAGCGCGGCGGCGGGCGTCGAGTGACTCCCGGAGCTAATTCCACGCTTAATGCCTTCGGCGGCTCCGGTTACGCCGCCAACGATTCCGTTCACCGCTGCGCCGCCCACCGCGCCGGCGGTGGCTGTGGTCGCCGTTGCTGCACGATTCACCGTTTTGCCCACGTTGCGGACTGCTCCGCCAACGACACCCATAGTGACTCCCTGGCCCTTAATATCCGTGGGCTGCACAGTTAACAGCATCTACGGAATTGTTAACAGCGTCTTTCGTTCAAAAGCCCGCCACGTTAAGCCTGCCACGTTGCAAACAGGTAGACAACGAGCAATGGTTTGAATTTAGCCCGATCGCAAGCGTACGCCCGCTGCGGACGATTTCAACGGCAGCGCACGGCCGTCGGGGTTCGGTGAGCGTTTTACATCAATTAGCACGGGCGCGTGATCGCTGGGCGCCTTTCCTTTGCGCTCCTCGCGGACGATCTGCGCGTCGGTCACGCGGCCGGCCAACGCCGGCGACGCGAGTATGAAGTCGATGCGCATGCCCTGCCTCTTCGGGAACCGCAACTGGGTGTAGTCCCAGTA
>DASZKQ010000492.1:0-1896 GCA_035552835.1 Mycobacterium sp.
GGCGAGGTGTTGCAGTCGGTGCTCGACACCGAGATCACTCCCGAACTCGTGCCGACGGGTGAAGAAGAAGAACTGCAGAGCAGCGAGGCCAAGATCGGGCCATATGCACTGCAGGACTTCTCGCTGTACCACGTTCTGCGGTACGGCTTCCGGCCGGCGAAGATCGCATTTCTGGCCTGGCACGCGTGGAGCGACGTGGACGGGGGCGACTGGCCACCGGGATTTCCGGAGAACAAGCGACCGTCCTACACGCTCAAAGAGATTCGGCACTGGTTGCAGATCTTCATGCAACGGTTCTACTCGTTCAGCCAGTTCAAGCGGTCCGCACTGCCCAACGGGCCCAAGGTGTCTCACGGTGGGTCGCTTTCGCCGCGGGGTGACTGGCGTGCCCCGTCGGACATGTCGGCGCGGGCCTGGCTCGACGCGATCGAACGCGATATCCCTGACGAGTAGCGGCTGAGTCGCTACCAGTTGGTCAGGATGAAATGGTTGATGGCCAAGGCGCCGATGACGTTGGCGGCCAGCCACCAACGATGGGTCGGCCGTGGCAGTAATGCCGGAGCCGCCGTCAACCAAACCGTGAACGGCAGCCAGATGCGCTCGGTCTCGGCTTTGCTCAGCATGCTCAGATCGGCGCAGAGAATGGCGGCGACTGCGGCGAGCACCAGTAGCTGCAGCCCGGAGCGCCGGCGGATCGCCCCGAGATCAAAGACCCGGCCCAACCCGGCAACGCTGCCCAGACCGATTGCACACACGACGGAAGCCAGGTTCGCCCAACTCCAGTACTGGAAAGGCCGATTCACCGCGATACCCTGCCAATAGCGCTGCCGGACCAGGGTGTAGCCGTCGAACCAGCAGAACCCTGACAGGGCGAAGCCCAGCACCACCGCCGCCGCCGCAGGCACCGCCGCGGCCAATGCGGTCAGCGCCGCCCGGCGGTTATGCGCCGCGATCAGCACTGCCAGCGCCGGCAATCCCATCAAGACGAGTCCGTAGTTCAAGAAGACGCCCCAACCCAGCAGCAGTCCGGCGCAGGCCGCGACGGCGATCGGTCGGCGCACGGTGCGGTTCACAGCGAGTGCCAGCAGGGCGATGCCCCAGGCGGCGACGCCGGTGAAGTAGGCGTCCGCGGAAACGGCAATCCAGATCGCGGTCGGTGCCACTGCCACGAACGGCGCGGCCCGGCGCGCGGTCGGTTCATCGGACACCGCACGCACTGCCACGATCACGGCGGCCGCCGCGCTAGACCCGACCAGCAGGCAGAACGCCCCCGCCCACGCGCCGCCGCCCAGACCGATGCGGTCGAGCCAGACGAAAGTCAACAGCGCACCCGGCGGGTGCCCGGATACGTGAGTGATCCAAGAATGCGGTTGGAAGTCCAGGATCCGGCTCGAGAAAGTGCGCAGCATCGATGGGATATCGGTGACGGTCGGCACCTGTCGCAGGTACTCGTGTCGCGCGTTAAGGCGCCCCGCGAACCCGAGCTGCCAACCATCGATCATCGCCAGCGCGAACGCCCACACGCACGCCGTCGACCAGGTGACCAACGTGAGCACCCGCCACGAAAGGCGTTCCGCGAGAATGGGTCCCCACAGCACAGCTGCGGCGCCGATGACCACCGCCCCGGCACTGCCCCAGCCGACGTGGGCGTTCCACCAGCCGAAAATCGGTGCGGTGTCTGCGTAGTCGTGAAGCTGCTTCGGCGAGCTGTGGATCAACGGCCTGACGCTGCCCAGGTTCAGATGCGGTATCGCGAAAGCCGCGAGTACCAGCGCGGCACCCAGCGACGCCGAGACGGCTTCGCGGCGACCGACTATCACGGCGACCTGGCTGTGGTGGCTAGCCGCACGGCGTAGGCAATAGCGCTGACGCTGTAGACGGCGGCGACCAGCGCGA